>JAXJJE010000241.1:0-3081 GCA_036298405.1 Acutalibacteraceae bacterium | reverse complement strand
TGTTATTATTTATTTAACTCTAAATTAGATGACAAATATTTATATTATGCTTTAAAGAGCCAGCAAAACAGATTAATGAAAATTCGTTCTGGAGCATGTATGCCTAATATAAAAAAATCAGATTTAGGAGATTTTAAGTTTACATATGAAACAAATGAACTGGAGCAAAAAGAAATCGTAAAAAGGCTTGATAAAGTTAATGATTTAATAGAGATAAGAAAACAACAACTTTCAAAACTTGACGAACTCGTTAAATCCCGATTTATCGAGATGTTTGGGGATCCAGTAATTAACCCGAAAGGGTGGCAAAAAAAGAAACTTTCCGATGAATGCGATATTGTTACAGGTAACACACCATCTAGAAAAGTACCTGAATATTACGGAGATTATATTGAATGGATAAAGTCTGATAATATCAATACTCCTAGTGCCATTCTTACACAAGCAACCGAATTTTTATCTCAAATTGGTTTGAAAGTCGGTCGTTATGTCAATACGGGTGCAATACTTATGACTTGTATTGCAGGAAGTATCGGATGTATAGGGAATGTTGCTATTGCAGACAGGAAAGTTGCTTTCAATCAACAAATAAATGCTATTATTCCGAATGCTAATAACACTTGGTTTATGTATGTGCTTTTTGAATTAACAAAAAAAAACACCCAAAGTTCAATAAATATGGCACTAAAAGGAATTTTAAGCAAAGGTCAACTTTCCGAGATGGAGTTTATTTTTCCACCAATTGAACTACAAAACGAGTTTGCAACCTTTGTTGAACAAACCGACAAATTGAAATTTGAAGTCAAACAAAGCCTTGAACAGCTTGAAACACTGAAAAAATCTTTAATGCAACAATATTTTGGATGAGGTAGAATAAATGGAAAATGAACTAGCTAATAGTATATCGGATTTTAGTACATATTTGCCCTATATTTCGTCGGTGGGTTGTGCAATAATTTCAGGAATAACAAGCTATCTTGCCTCTTGTAAAAAATCGAAATCCGAACTGAAAAAATTAGAAAAACAGAATGAATTGGATATTGAAAAAGAACGTGAGAAGTTTGCGATGGAAAAAGAGAAATTAGAGCTTGAGCATAAATACCAGTTAGAGCTATTGCAAAAACAAACCGAAAATGCTTTAGGAACAAATTTAGCAAATACTGTTATTAATGGTGTGATAACAACACCTGAATTTAAACATCAAATCTCGCAAGGGTTTCGTAACGGAAGAAAAAAGAAAAGATAGTGCAAAAACTAAAATTTGATTTTTTATTATGAGTAGAAAAAACACAAGAAACACATAAATTTTTACTTAATAAGGAGTGATACTATGACCAACTTTGACTTCCTTAAAGCCGACAAACGCTTTGACGCTTTTGCAGATGTGGCTATATCTGCTGAGAGGATACTGCATATTGATGTTGACGCCTCTGTGCTGAATTGTCGCAGGGCTATGGAGTTTGCTGTTAAGTGGATGTATTCTGTTGACAGATACCTTTCTATGCCCTATGATACCTCTCTTAACAGCCTTATGAACAACGAGGATTTTCGTGAAATTGTTGGTCAGGATATATGGCAGAGAATGAGGTTTGTTCGCATTTCGGGCAACAATGTGGCACATTCGGGTAAGAAAATAACCCTACAGCAGGCTGAGCACTGTATTGAAAATCTCTTTATATTTCTTGATTTTGTTGCTTGCTGTTACGCTAAGGAATATACACCTGTTGAGTTTGACCATTCTTTGCTTTTAAAGCAGGAGTCCACCGAAAAATCCTCTGCAAATATCCCCGATATTGATTTTGAATCTCTAATTGCTGAAAATAAAGCCTTAAAGGAAGAGCTTACAGCCCGTAGAGAGGAGCAACAGCAAAGCTATATCCCAAAGCCTCTTGATATTACCGAGTTTAAAACCCGTAAGCTGTATATTGATACTATGCTTACAGACGCAGGCTGGATTGAGGGCAAGGATTGGCTTAACGAGGTTGAGCTTGCTGGTATGCCGAATAATGCAGGGGTTGGCTTTGCAGATTATGTCCTCTATGATGATACACACAAGCCTCTTGCCATTATCGAAGCCAAACGCACCTGTAAGGATGTTGCCGAAGGCAGACAGCAGGCAGATTTATATGCTAAGATTTTAGAAAAGAAATATGGTCGCAGACCTGTTATTTTCCTTACTAATGGCTTTGATACCCGTATTACAGATAATATCTATCCCGAGCGTAGGGTTGCAACAATCTACTCAAAGCGTGATTTAGAAAAGCTTTTTAATCTGCAAACAATGCGCACAAGCCTTAAAAATGCTATTGTTAACAGAGCTATTGCAGGCAGATATTATCAGGAGGGTGCAATCAAGGCAGTATGCGACAGCCTTGACAAGAAAAACCGTCGCAAGGCTTTGCTTGTTATGGCTACCGGCTCCGGAAAAACAAGAACTGTTATCGCATTATGTGATGTACTTTTAAAGCATGGTTGGATTAAAAATATTTTATTCCTTGCCGACCGTAATTCTCTTGTTACACAGGCAAAACGAAGCTTTGTAAATCTTCTGCCCGACCTTTCTGTAACTAACCTATGTGAAGAAAAGGACAACTACAACGCTCATTGTGTTTTTTCAACCTATCAAACTATGATTAATTGCATAGATTTCGTTAAGGACGATAAGGGCAAGCTGTTTACCTGTGGGCATTTCGACCTTGTTATCTGTGACGAGGCTCACCGTTCTATCTATAATAAATATCGTGATATTTTCACCTACTTTGACGCTCCTTTAGTAGGTCTTACAGCTACTCCAAAGGATGAAATCGAAAAGAATACATACGAAATATTCGAGCTTGAAAACGGTGTTCCTACCTATGGCTACGAGCTTGCTCAGGCTGTAAAGGACGGATACCTTGTTGATTTTATGTCGGTAGAAACAAAGCTGAAATTCATTGAGCAGGGCATTGTTTACGATGAATTATCAGACGAGGATAAGGCACAATACGAAGAAACCTTTCTTGACGAAAATGGTGAGCTACCCGAAAAAATCAGCTCCTCTGCAATTAATGAATGGATTTTTAATGAGGATACAATCAAAGA
>JAXJJE010000240.1:0-2511 GCA_036298405.1 Acutalibacteraceae bacterium | reverse complement strand
TCTTTGCAAACTAAAGTCTTGTCTTCGTACATGGGAATACCTCTCTTAAAATAAAAAATTTTGTCCCGAAACGGAGTTGCACCGTTGCCTTTGCTTTATTGCAACGCTCTGCTAGTAAGCTATGCAGGACATATATTAAACTAACCCTTTAGCTTTTTTCTGATTCGCTGAATAGCATTGTCGATTGACTTTACATCAGAATTAAGTGCTTTTGCTATCTGCTTATAAGAGTTACCTACAAGATAGTAAGACAAAACCTTATATTCCTTTACAGATAACAGACCCTTAATACGGTTAATTGCAACTGTATAATTTTCTCGGTCTATTATTTGTTGTTCGGGTGTATGCTTATCCTTTAGCTGTGTGGAATCCTCACTGTCAAGATAAATTAAAAGCTCGGTTGGAATATGCTTTTTGCCAGTATATTTATTGGCACCAGTGTTTATTCTGTTATCAATGCATTTGTATGCATAGGTTTTAAATAGGGTGTTGCGATTAAATTCATAGGTTTGTGCAGCACTCCATAAGCCTAGCAAGCCCTCTTGAATAAGGTCATCAACATCTGCAACAGTGCGATATTTTTGAGCCTTAGCACTGATAACAGGTAGATATTTGTCAACAAGCTGTTCAAAAGCACCCTCGCTACCTGCCTGTATATCTATAATAAGCTTTTCGTCTTCACTAGGGTGTTTGGTGTTGTTGCAATAATCAAATTCCATTATTTCCACCACACACCTTACAGCTAAAATACTATTGAAACTATCATACATTAAACAAAGCAAATAGTCAATTAAATATAGTAAAAAAATAAAATTTTTTTAATCACCAAATAATAATTGTATCTATCAGACAAAAAACGACGTAATTTCTTGTGCAAAAAACCATTTAAAAAGATGTAAATTTTATTGTAAGCTGAAAATAACTATGTTAATATAATATTATATAGTAAAAAATGGGGTGGTTTTTATGGTGTGTAGCAGTAATAGTATGGGCATATTGGGTCTAGAAACCTTTTTAGTAAAGGTTGAGGCTGATGTAGCTATGGGGTTTCCGGCGTTTGACATTGTAGGCTTGCCCGATGCCTCTGTAAAGGAATCGAGAGATAGAGTAAAATCTGCACTTAGAAATTGTGGCTTTGAAATACCAGACGGTAAAATTACTATAAATCTTGCACCAGCTCATATAAAAAAAGAAGGCTCGGTGTATGACCTGCCTATATTAATGGCATTGCTAAAATTAAGTGGACAGCTTATGGCTGATATTGATGACAGTGTTTTTATAGGTGAGCTGTCACTTTCGGGAGAGGTGCGTAGCGTTACCGGTGTGTTGCCTATGGCTATTAAGGCAAAGGAAGAAGGCTATAAGAGTATTTATGTGCCTTATGTCAATAAAAACGAAGCAGCCATAGTTAAGGGAATAAATGTTTACCCAGTTAATAGCCTTAACGAGCTATTTGAGCATTTATGTGGCAGGCGTTTTATTGAGTGTGCAAGGGTAGATGAAATTAATCAGGAAAATCCAATAATCTTACCAGATTTTTCACAGGTAAAGGGGCAAGCCGAAGCAAAAAGAGCAATAGAAATTGCCGCCGCTGGTATGCATAATATTTTGTTAGTAGGCACACCGGGTTCGGGTAAAAGTATGCTTGCAAAAAGAATACCATCTATATTGCCGGATATGACCTTTGAGGAGTCTATAGAAACAACAAAAATACATTCTGTTGCTGGCTTGCTAAGCTCGGGTGGTGGGCTTATAACAACACGACCATTCCGTTCGCCACATCACACGGTTTCTGCTGCTGGCTTATCTGGTGGTGGCACTGTGCCAAAGCCTGGTGAAATTTCACTGGCACATAACGGTGTGCTGTTTTTAGATGAGCTACCAGAATTTACACGCCCTGCAATGGAGGTTCTTCGTCAGCCACTTGAGAATGCAGAAATTACAATTTCACGAGTAAGTGGTACGCTTTCGTACCCTTGTGATGTTATGCTTGTTGCTGCTATGAATCCTTGTCCTTGTGGCTATTACGGACACCCTACACGAAGCTGTATATGTAATCACAATGCAGTTACACGCTATGTTTCTAAGGTGTCGGGGCCGTTGCTTGACAGAATAGACATACATATAGAGGTACCACCTGTTGAATTTTCTGACTTAACCTCTAACGAACTGGAGGAAAGCTCAGCCGAAATAAAGAAAAGAGTAAACGAAGCAAGGCTGATTCAGCAAGAGAGATATAAAGGCACTGGTGTTAAATGTAATTCAGGCTTGAATGCCGCTATGCTTAATAAATGCTGCCCAATGGACGATAAAGCACAGGCTTTATTAGGTAAGGCTTTTGAGAAAATGGGACTTTCTGCAAGAGCCTACGACAGAATATTAAAGGTATCCCGTACAATAGCAGACCTTGATAAAAGCGAGGTTATAAAATCCCGTCATATAGCCGAGGCAGTGCAGTACAGAAATTTAGACAGAAAGTATTGGGGTAACAGGTAGGCACATATATTTTAT
>JAXJJE010000239.1:0-4225 GCA_036298405.1 Acutalibacteraceae bacterium | reverse complement strand
TTGCTATGGGTATTATGATTGCTTATGGCTCTTATGTACCTGATGAAGCTGACCTTGGTAAATCTATAAATCAGATTGAAATATTCGACACAGTTGTAGCATTTTTAGCTGGTATTATGATTATTCCTGCTGTATTTACATTCTCTGGCACAGAGGGTCTTGCAGCCTCTGGCCCAGGTTTGATGTTTGTTGCTTTGCCAAATGTATTTTCACAGATGGGTTGGGCTGGTAATGTTGTTGGTTGCTTATTCTTTGCAATGGTATTATTTGCAGCACTTACAAGCTCTGTTTCTGTAATGGAGGCTATTATTTCTAGCCTTATGGACCAATTCGGTTGGTCAAGAAAAAAGGCTGTAATTATTGAAACAAGTGTTACATTAATTGCTGGCGTTATTGTTTGCTTAGGCTACAATTTGCTATACTTTGAAGCAACATTACCTAATGGTAGCACAGCACAGATTCTTGATATTATGGATTACATCAGCAACAATATTCTTATGCCTATTGTTGCTATTGGCACTTGTATTCTTATTGGTTGGATTGCAAAGCCAAAAACAGTTATTGACGAGGTTGAGAAAACAGGAAAAACAATGGGTAGAAAAGCTCTTTACGTAGTAATGATTAAATTTATTGCACCTATTATGCTTATCGTCCTATTCTTAAAATCAGTTAGTGTTCTTACTGTAATTTAAAATACAGAATTTAGATAAAAAGGAAAACGCTTACATCGCATTTAAGGTGATGTAAGCGTTTTTTAACATACATTAAATTCTGTTAAAGGATATTATTTACTGTATATTTTGTTCAGCACTTCATATATTTCGGAGTTAATAGCTCTGCTACCTCACCAGGTGACAAGCTTGCTATGCCTCCATTTTCGTTTGGCACAAAAGCTCGCTCGCAAATCCTTGTCTACTTTGTAATAGCGTTTAGTTTTAGAGGTAAATATCGTATCAGTATAACTTTAATCAATGTCAGTACACATTGAAAACCCACAGAGATTTTGGTTAATCACTGTGGGTTTTCTTTTTATTAATCTAATTTATTTAAGTTTATTACTCGTTATAAAGAACAACAACTGCTTCTTTTTTAACAGTACCACTTAGTTTACCGTCTTTTACTTTAAACTCTTTACCACTCACCTTGTCTTTATAGGTACCGTCAGCAAGAGTTGTTTCAACATCACTAAGCTTAATCTCTTCGCTTGAAATATTTACTAAAACTGCACCCTTTGTTCCACGCTCAATCATTAATATATCTGTGTTATCATTAGGGTTGCTAAGCTTCTCTTCTTCTCCTATCATTGCTGTTCTGAACTTATTAACAGCTACAACCTCTTTATCAGTGTAGAAGTCACTACCAGTTACACCGATTTTATTATCTCCCCATTGGTCCTCAGTAGATGCACCAGCAGGACGGTCGAAAAATAGTGGTGTACCACCAGCACGAGAGCAAATTATAGCCCATGCTTGCTTAATCTGAGTTTCATCCATATATTGCCAGTTACCATCATTACAGTAGTTATCGTGAGATTCTACCCAAGTAACAAGATTATCAGGGTTCATACCATTAACTGAGAAATCCTTTAATGTTGCTGCGTTGATATTCTCGTTGATAACTGAATCTCTTAGTATTTCGCCATACTTTGAGGCTGTTACATTAAGATATTTTGCATAGTCTGCAATTTGGTCAGCACCACCCTGCAGAACCTCTCCATATTGAAATTTTGAGCCATTATCAAGAATTACGTTCCAGAAATCACTTGCAAACTCTGCATCATCTGATGGTAGCTCGATATGCTTTGTAGCATCATATCTAAGCCATCTGCACCAGCATCTACACAAGATTTAAGGTAATTTAAAACATACTGCTGAATTTCTTCATTCTGTGTATTAAGGTCTGTTAAGCCTAAAAGCTGACCCTGTGTTACTTCTTTTCTGTTGTTATAATCATTTACCTCGCCAAGTGTGTGGAATGGGTCGTTTAAACCTGTAACATTTTCACTTAATACAGATTTATCGCCAGACATATGGTTTACTACAGCATCAACTATAACCTTTATACCATATTTGTCAGCCTCTTCACACATTGCTCTGAATTCTTCCTCTGTACCAAGCTGATAGTTACCTATAATATAATCTGTTGGCTGATAATGATAATACCACTTACCGTTGTTTATGCTATCATCCTTATCCTGAATTTGCATTCCTCCACCTTCACCAACCTTACATTGGTTGATAGGGGATGTTTGAATTGTAGAAAAGCCAGCTTCTGCAATTTCTTTCATATTGTCCTTAATTGTATTAAAAGACCAGCACCAGCAATGAAGAATAGCACCATCGCTTATATTATCAGCCAGACCCTGTTCGTTTACAATTTTATCTGAACGCACAGGCTCGTATTCTTTCATTTCTTCTGTTGCAGGCTCTGTAGTCGCTTGTGATGTGTCATTTAAACTGGATGAAGTATTATCTTTACTGCTGTTACCACAAGCTGTAATTGACAACATCATAAAAATTACCAATCCTAATGAAGTTAATTTTTTCAACATTTTTTCCTCCTTATAAGTAGCTTATTGCCAAATAATTATTCAACAAACAATACACTTGACGAGAGATTTATATTATCTATTACACTAATTGGACACTGCTTTTCAATCATCATAAATCCAATACCGAAGTCGCAACCTCTTGTTGTTGAATGAGTATCTGAACCTATTACAGTAACATACCCCTCTTTAATCAGCTTTAATATTTTGCCTTTAAGGAATCTTCTTGTAAGAGATTCTGTGTTTATTTGCATAACACAGCCCATATTCTTTAATCTTGTCATTAAAGCCTTGTTTTTTGTAAGTGCAGGGTAACGCTCAATATGTGCCAGCACAGGTGTTATATTATGCTTGTTTATAAGCTGAAACAAAATTTCTATCTCTTCTTCTGAGAAATCACTGTTATAAGGCATTTCTATAAGCATATAATTTGTAGAATGATAGCATAGTAAATTAGGATTTTCAATCATCAGAATATTTGGTGACAAATGCACTTCTGCACCTAGTGTAAATTTCATATTGCCTGTATAATATTTTTTTATCTTCTCGAATGATTTTTCACGTTTGTGCAAAAATTCTTCAAGTCTGTTTTCAACCTCATCATATTGTGTATAGAAGTGTGGTGTAAAAGCAAGATGTGTAACCCCCTGACATTCCAAAGCCTCTAACAGAAGCAAAGAAATATCAATATCTGATGCACCATCATCTATTTCTGGCAGAATGTGGCTGTGAACATCGTATTTTTTCATCGTTTATAAGTCAACCCTATTCTATTAGATTAATGTGCAAACAAAGTCACCCATTTGTGAACAGCTTACCTTAGTTGTACCCTCTTCATAAATATCTGGTGTACGATGTGTTTCAAGAGCCTTTGCAACAGCGTCTTCAATAGCCTGTGCAGCCTGTGGCTCGTCAAGTGAATATCTTAGCATCATAGCAACTGAAAGAATTGTTGCAAGTGGGTTAGCAATATCTTGTCCTGCAATGTCAGGTGCACTACCGTGAATTGGCTCATAAAGACCAGCCTTACCAGAGCTTAAACTAGCAGAAGCAAGCATACCGATTGAACCACTAATCATAGAAGCCTCATCTGATAGAATATCGCCAAAAATATTAGATGTAACAATAACATCAAACTGACCAGGGTTACGAACAAGCTGCATTGCACAGTTATCTACATACATATGGTTTACCTCTACCTCTGGGTAATCCTTTGCAATTCTGTTTACAGTTTCTCTCCACAAGCGAGAAGACTCAAGAACATTTGCTTTATCTACGCTTGTAAGTCTTTTATTTCTCTTCATAGCCATATCAAAGGCTACCTTTGCAATTCTTTCTACCTCTGGGATAGAATACTTCTCAGTATCATAAGCAGCCTGTACACCATTTTCTTCTACTCTGCCTCTTGTACCAAAGTAAATACCACCAGTAAGCTCACGAACAATCATAATATCAAGATTATCACCTATAATATCGTCCTTAATAGGAGAAGCACTCTTTAGTGGCTCAAAAATTACTGCTGGACGAAGATTTGCAAACAATCCTAGTGATTCTCTGATTTTAAGCAGGCCAGATTCTGGACGATTGCCAGCAGGCTGAGTATCCCACTTTGGGCCACCAACAGCACCAAGCATAACAGAATCAGCAGCCTTACACTTGTCAATTGTAATCTGTGGT
>JAXJJE010000238.1:0-4206 GCA_036298405.1 Acutalibacteraceae bacterium | reverse complement strand
CCCACAGCAAGGCTGTCGCCTTGCGAGGACGCAGTATGAAGTGTGGTGCAAAATATGCCGTGAAGAAGTCTACTTTTTAATAGAGATTAGTATTATACTAATACCTGCTTAAACGATTGAATAGCTTGTAGAGCAGAATTTGAAAAAGCAATAACTACAACGCTTACTTAGTAAATCATACCTCGTTTTAACAGGCATTAGCACTATATTAGGTTGTATCTGAAAAGTAAAAACAGCTGTATATTTATACTAATACTAGCAATTTCTCCGTTTTTTCATAAGCTTACCTGATATCAGCAAAATATTCGGTCGTTTTTCTGTTTTCAGATACTACCTGAAAAAATCAGTATTCAATTTATAATTTTTTAGCCTATTACGCATTAAATAGTAATTAATTAAATTAATATATCTAAACTGTACCTGTAACTCTTAGCACACTTACACCAGGGTTAATAACCCATGCATTTGTGTTAGGGTCTTGTGTATAGGTTGCAGCAGGCACTGTTACCTGACCAGCAACAGTTGTAAATAAGCCTGTTGCTGGGCTGTAATTATACTGTACCCCCTCTGTCCAAGGTATATCATTAAACGCTACAGATAATCCACTTAGCACCGGATTAAATACATCTGTAATAATCAAATCATCAGTTATTGTAGTAGCTGTGTTACCGGAATTTTGAATAACAAAGGTATATGTCAGCTGACCATTTTCTGTAACCGTGGTTGGGTTAACCGACTTGTTAATTGTAAGCTGTGCCTGTTCAAAGGTTGCTATAGTTTCGGTAGCTTCAATTTGTGTTATACCCGTTGCTGATACTACAGCTGTATTATTAATTGTACCATTTACATCAAGTGGTGCAAACTGATTTACTCTTGCACTGTACACAATTATAGCATTACCATTTGCAGGAATATTTATATTGGATATTACCAATTGTGTACCAGCAACAGCTGTAGGTGGTACCTGCTGTACACCATTAACATAAAGATGTACAGAGTCAGCTATATATTCCAATGGCACCAGTGTTTCTCCTGATACAGCACTATATGCACCTAAATCGTCTGTAATTACAACATTATTCACAGCTGTTGAGCCTGAATTAACTATACTGATAACATAGGTAATATCATCATTAGCTGTATATCTGTCAACAATAGCTGTTTTAGTTGCCGATACTGCCTCTAAAATCTCACCTGTTGTAATGTTTGAATTTGTCACTATTCCGTTAAACGAAAGTGTAGCCTGATTTTGAAAAATCGCCATATTTCTCCTCCTTATAGCAGGTTGTAGCTGAAAAAACTCAAGGCAACTGTCTGCTTCTGATAAGACAGGCAATTTTCTACCAAAAACACCTGCAATACATCTGTGCTTCTTGGTTTTTACTTATATCATCAAAGCATTCAGTTATTTTCCTGTTTTTTCAGCTACTCTCTGACAGCTGATTAAAAGCAGATAAAAATTTACAGGCATATTTTGTTATTCACAAATACTGCTTTACAGCAAGGCAACAGCCTTGCCAGAACACAGTATAAAGTATGTTGCCAAACACGCTGTAATAAGTCTGCTTTTGAATAAAGCTTAATATCAATATTCTAAAGAGATAAATCCCTTTACAACATAATATGAAGAAGTATTATATGTGCTACAATTAATTTATATTTCAAAGCCTTCAATAATTACTACGCTAAAATGTACTTAGTCACCTCCTTTTATATTGCTCATAATATTCATTGCAATTGCTGTTATATCGTCATCATAGCCGTCGTTACGGTTGTTTTTAGCTTCGGCTATGATAATCTGTGCCATCTCCTGTGCACTGCCCTCCTTCCAATGGTGCATAATATCCATAATCCAGCTATCACCAGACGCAATAGCTCCGTCAGAAACCATCAGCACCCAGTCGCTATCTGCCAGATGAACTACCTTATGTATAAGCTTAACATCACTTAAAATTCCCACAGGCAACGACGGGAAATCGACCCTTTCTACTACATCTCCTTTCCTCACATAGGTTGCAGGTGCACCTGCCTTCATAAGGTCTGCAATGCCTGTAAATAAATCTATACAAATAATGTCAAGGGTAGCCAACGATTCATCACCAGACTTTACCATTAAGGCAGAATTAACAACCTGCAAGGCACAGTCAAAGCCTAAGCCAGCCTTTATAAGCTTAGTCATTATCCCCTCTGCCATACTGCCATCTACAGCAGCTCTGCCACCTGTACCCATACCGTCGCTTATAAGTGCAACTATTCTGCCAAGTCCGTCTGTAAAGTAATTATAGCAATCGCCACATAATCTGCCGTTTCCACTTATATGCTGAGCACTTCCAATTTGCACATCGTAAAGTGGTCGTTCACTCATTTGTATTCTGCATTTATTAGGTACAATGCTTATGCAGGGTGTATCCATATATCTGCCACAAGCCTTTGATACAGCCTTTACCAGCTGTGCTCTTTTTATCAGATTTCGTTCGGTATCCTGTACCTCTATTTCAACAGTCATTCTGTTCATTCTATCTGTTCTACAGCTTACCTCAAAGGGTGAAAAGCCCTCCATTTTAAGCAATGTAGATATCCTTTGGGCTGATGCTAAATCGTACTGGCTGTAGTTTTCAAACTCCTCTGCCATTTCTTCAAGAATATCACCAAGCCCACAAAACTGACCAGCCACAACCGAGCGTATCTCGCCTACTCTGCGTTCAGCTGACAAATATGCAACGTATGAGTCATAATTTTTATTAATGGAGCTTACAAGCTCAGGAGCTTTACAGCACCTTTTACTAAAGCTTGTAACAAAATCGTTCGGTGTTAATTTACCGTTTTTCATTATAATCGGTGTAAGCTTGTTAAGGTCACATTTACTTTGTTGCATGTCCTTTTCCCAGCAATAAGACCTAAGCCCACAGCCACGACACACCTGCTCTACAGACTCATCAAAAACATTATTGATATTATAGGAGTAAAGCTCCTTCATTTTATTTGCAACACTATCTACCGAGCTTGACACGCTTTTTAAAGCCTTTGCAGAATAGCCAAGCCTCATAATAACATTTTTTCTTAATCCCTCACTGCGTTGCTTGTCGCTTTTAGGAGAAAACACAATAGAAACTGTATTGCCTAAATCCTTTGGCAAAAGCATAAAAACCGAGCCAGCAATTATAGCTTCGTACACTGTAGCTATAACAACCTGTGTATTTTGTGATTGAAATGCCATAATAACATTACATACAGAAAAAACAAGCGTAACTGTTAATCTGCCCATAGCCGAGAACAGCCCAGCCATTATGCCACCAAAGGCATAGCCACCAGCCAGATAGCTTAAATCTGTGCTTGCCATACTGAATATAACCCCTGTAGACACACCCGATATACAGCCACCACTTACTCCACCATAGCGTGAGCAAAGCAATATAATAATTATGGCTAAAATTCTGCCAAGTGAAATTCCACCTACGCCAACAGCCATAAGTGCAAGCAAAAGCATACAGCCACTCATCACAAGGCAGGCAATCTCCTGATTATTTAAAGAGCCTATCCCCTTTGTACTGCGTAGAATATTAACTGACTGAAAATAGAAATATGCACCAACGCCCGACAGCAAAGCCTCTATAACAGCCATAATTACAAGATTAAGCTGAAAACCACCAACCATAGCAAGAACCAACCCCGTTGCAAGCATTGGCAGGCTTGATATTGCCACAGGATACAGAACACTTTTAGTTATTTTCTTTATGTCGCTTAATGTCCATCTTATTGCACCAATTGCAAGCACAGTAGCTATATACCTAAAGCTACTACCCGGTGCAATTATTATGTAACCCATAATAGAGCCGATTATGGTAGAAATCAATCTGTTAAACGGCACCGAAGCCACCCACGACGCACCAAACGGTGCATAAGACCCAAACACTGCACCTGCTGACAGCATAAACCCTGCCACTGCGTACAGCAGATTTGATACCACACCTTTGGTAGCTTTAATCGGCAGTACCTCTGCTATGTTTTGTCTGTTTTTTTCTATGGTTTGTCCTTTCATTTTTATATCCCTCTATCCGTCACCCAAGTTATAAACAGATTATACAGCCAAACATAAAAATATATTGTCATTATTAGGCTTACTTTTTTGCTATGTTATGTACTAATTTGACGGGTAGGGTTAACACGCTAAATTGTAGTTTGTCGGGCAGAGTTGCACTCTGGTGG
>JAXJJE010000237.1:0-3974 GCA_036298405.1 Acutalibacteraceae bacterium | reverse complement strand
AGCACACAGTGCTTGTTTACGCAATCAATTTGCTTCGCAAATTGGTTGCATGACCCAAAAGCCTTTGAAAAGGCTTTACCCAAACTTTAAGTTTGGGTTTGTGCGTACCTCGACAAACTACAATTTGTCTGAAAAACAGATTTAAAAAGTAAACGAAAGAGGTAAGCTATGGCTGTATTAAGTGTAAGAGATTTAGAGATGACCTTTGTGGAAAGAACATTATTTAAGAATGTTTCGTTTGAGGTTGAGCAAAGGGATAAGGTAGGCTTTATTGGTGCAAATGGTGTTGGTAAAACAACTATTTTTAAAATATTAAGTGGACAGCTTGAGCCAACAGCTGGTGGCGTTGTAATTTCTAAGGACGCAGTTGTTGGCTATTTAGAACAGCATTCCTGTAGTGTTGCAGGCAGAAGTATATACAACGAGCTTTTATCTGTGTTTGATAATTTAATAAAGCTTGAAAGAGAGCTGGAGGAGCTACCGGTTTTAATCGACCTTGAAGAGGACGAGACAGAGCGTGACAGACTCATAGAAAAGCATTTGCAAATGCATGACGAATTTGAACGAGATGGTGGCTTAACCTATAAAAGCCGTACACGCTCAGCACTGCTTGGACTTGGCTTTACCGAAGAAGAGTTCGAAATGGAAACCGACAAGCTAAGTGGTGGCCAGCGTTCAAAGCTTTGCCTTGCCAAGCTGTTGCTATGTGGTGCAAATGTTCTGTTACTTGACGAGCCTACAAACCACCTTGATATACAATCGGTCGAATGGTTGGAGGGCTTTATAAAGGATTTTAACGGTGCTGTAATTATAATATCTCACGATAGATATTTCTTAGACGCTGTTACAAATAAAACAGTAGAGCTGGAGCATAACAAAACCACAACCTACAAGGGTGCATATACAGAATTTATTGCCAAAAAGGAAAAAATCCTTGAGGATATGCGTAAAAGGTACGAAAACGACCTTAAAGAAATTAAGCGTATAGAAGGAATAGTAGAACAGCAAAGACGCTGGGGACAGGCTCATAACTTTATAACAGCAGAAAGCAAGCAGAAGCAAGCCGACAGATTAAGAGAACAGCTTGTAGAACCAGACGACAAGGAGCTTGAAAATATCCGTTTTCGCTTTGAGCCTAAACGCACAAGTGGTAACGATGTACTTAAAACAGAAAATCTGTCAAAAGCGTTTGGTGCTAAAAAGCTGTTCAGCAATGTTAACCTTGATATAAAACGCAAGGAGAGAGTTTTTATACTTGGTGCTAACGGCTGTGGAAAAACCACACTGTTTAAAATTCTTATGAATAAGCTAAGTGCAGACACAGGCAGAATCGAGCTTGGTGTAAATGTTGATGTAGGCTATTTTGATCAGGTACAGGAAAATCTTGATTTAACAAAGACAGCACTAGATGAGGTGTGGGATATGTTCCCGTTTATGACTCATACAGAGGTGCGTACAGCCTTAGGCTCATTCCTGTTTAAGGGTGATGATGTGTTTAAGGAGCTTTCTACATTCAGTGGTGGAGAAAGAGCCAGAGTTGCATTGCTAAAGCTTATGCTTGCCGGTGGCAACTTCCTGTTGCTTGACGAGCCTACAAACCATTTAGATACAGGCTCAAGAGAGGCTCTTGAAAACACCCTAAGCGAGTACGAGGGTACTCTGCTTATAATTTCTCATGACAGATATTTTATAAACAAGCTTGCAGACAGAGTTTTATATCTTTCTGAAAATGGTGTAGCTGAATATCTGGGTAATTATGATTACTATGTTGAAAAGTCTAAGGATTTAGCCAATAGTGTTGCCACAGCCACAGCAAAGGCAGAGGAAAAGCCAAAGGTCAACGAGTATAAGCAACGCAAGGAGCAACAGTCTAACCTAAGAAAGCTTAAAACAAAAATTAAAAAATGCGAGGACGAAATGGCGGAGCTTGACGAGCTTGAAGAAAGCCTGCAGGAGGAGCTGTCTAGCGAAAGCGTGGCAAATGACTTTGAAGAGCTTGTACAGCTTACAACTGCACTTGAGCAATGCCAGTGCAAGAAAAACGAGGTATACGAGCAATGGGAAGAGCTACAGCTGGAGCTTGAGGAGATGGAGAGTAGCATGTAAGAGTAGCATGTAAATGATGAGAATTTGAATTAATTAATAAAAATTATTTGCAGAAAATTCTTTATGCAAGGCTCTTTTGTGTGTTTTTATTTCAATAATGGTATTGCTATCGTTCGAGCTTTAGAATATAATGTTATATATTC
Organism: Acutalibacteraceae bacterium; assembly: GCA_036298405.1. GTDB lineage: Bacteria > Bacillota > Clostridia > Oscillospirales > Acutalibacteraceae > CAG-964. The sequence continues at coordinate 1,725 of JAXJJE010000237.1, read as the reverse complement.
TGAAATTCAATGTGTTTAGGAGGCTGTTATGAAATTTATGTCTGCAAGAGAAGCCGCTAGTAAGTGGGGTATTTCCCAAAGAAGAGTGGCTGTTCTTTGCTCAGAGAAAAGAATTGCTGATGCAACTATGGTTGGGAACATGTGGCTTATACCTACGACAGCTGAAAAGCCAATAGATGCAAGAAGCACAAGATACAATAAAGCTGAAGAAAAAACAGTTAAGCCTTTCTTGAAGTGGGCAGGTGGTAAGGGTCAGTTGATTAGAGAAATTGAACACTATTACCCTTTTGCCTATGGTCGTATAACAAAATATGCTGAACCGTTTGTTGGTGGTGGTGCTGTTTTGTTTGATATACTTAACAAATACGATTTAGAAGAAATTTACATCAGTGACATTAACGCTGAACTCATCAATACTTATCGTGTTATCAGGGATAATATTGATACTTTGATTGAAATGCTTTACGCTATCCAAAATGATTTTATCCCGATGGATACCGATAATCGTAAAAAATATTATATAGAAAAGCGTATGCGTTTTAATGATTTGAAAATAAACGGGAACAAGAATAACAATATTGAACAAGCTGCATTGATGATATTCTTAAATAAAACTTGTTTTAATGGTCTGTTCAGAGTAAATAAAAAAGGTTTGTTTAATGTTCCTATGGGTGCATATAAAAATCCGATAATTTGTGACGAAAACAATTTAAGAGAGGTATCAAAAAAGTTGCAAGGGGTTGTTATTGTATGCGAAGATTACAAAAAGTCATCTGATTTTATCGATGAAAATACATTTGTTTATTTTGATCCACCATACAGACCTATTACCGATACAGCTAGTTTTACTGCATATACTGAGAATTTATTTAGCGATAAAGAACAGATCAAACTTGCACGATTTGTTGATGATATGCATAGAAAAGGTGCTAAGATTTTAGTTAGTAATTCCGATCCGAGAAACTCGAATAAAGAAGATGACTTTTTTGATAATATCTACTCTGCTTATAAAATCAGCCGAGTTGAAGCAACACGAATGATTAACTGCAATAGCGAAGCAAGAGGAAAAATAAAAGAGTTACTTATTAGCAATTTTTAAGGGAGATATGTATGAAAAGAGATTTTAACAGTTGGTTATCAGGGTTTCGTAATAGTATCGCAGACTATGGATATTATATAGATTTTAATAAGGTTCATAGAAATGTAGAAAACATAAAGATCGAACTTAATATTTTAAATTCGCTTATTGGATCTAAAAACATTGAATATGATTTTGAAAATTTGATAAGAAAATATCCCGAGGTCTTAAAATGTATCCCTCTACTTTTAGCAGTTAGAGCAAATGAGATATATTGTCAGGATAAAAATGGTGGTTATTTATTTCAGTTTGATTTCGGAAAATACCCTCCAAACAGCCACGCTCATTACGAGAAATACAAATATTTTATGAGAGAAACCGGATTGTTTGATTTATTAGAAAATCATATAGTGAACAATTTAGTAGATTATGCAACAGGTGTTGAAACTGGTCTTGATTCAAATGGTCGTAAAAATCGTGGTGGACATCTAATGGAGGATTTAGTTGAGAGTTTCATTCAAAAAGCAGGTTTTGTTAAAGATGTTAACTACTTTAAAGAAATGTATATTCACCAAATTACAGATAATTGGAATATAGATTTATCTGGTATTTCGAATCAAGGCAAAATGGAAAAGCGTTTTGACTTT
>JAXJJE010000236.1:0-2617 GCA_036298405.1 Acutalibacteraceae bacterium | reverse complement strand
TTTCTTTTCTCTTTGCCATTCTGTTCATTCCTTTTTTGTCCTTTCTTTATATTGTAGCACACTTATCTTCAAATGCCAAAAGTGTGCAAGCTATTTTTATAACTTACACACTTTATTTTACAATCTCGTAATAATCATGTAACAATCCCTTTTCTGCCCCCTCTTCACCTACCAGATATTCATATAAGTAATATTCGGTTCCGTCTCTCATAACAATCTTCGAATTATATGGATCCATATTTTTGTAGCAGAGATTGTTAACCAACTCATCATATAGTGACCAATTTGTATTTTCATACACATCAAGATCACACTTGCCTGATATGTTTATGCCAAAAGAAGTAATCTCCATTGTTACTTCTTTTGCATTGTCTGTAATAAAGTTAGGTGCATTTTCTTTTGTGAGGGTACGTTTTATAGTTTCTTCTTCACCTAAATTAATTTGAAAGCTCATTTCAAAAGGAAGTGAATAGGTTCTTGTTTCTGTTTTGCAAAACTCATAGCACTCGCCATTAAAAACGGTGTAGTATTCATTGGCTTTTTTACCAGCTGCTTTAAGGGTACGATAAATTTCATCCCAGTTATAATCTTCTTCAAAGGTTTTCTTTGTAGCAATACTTTCGGTTATTTTTCTTACACCAAAGCAGTTGCTCTTTATTACCATGGTTTCACCTAGTATGTCATTACCTCTTGGTAATATCATAAACAGCATTTTTAAGTTTTTTCTGTCACTGCTCAAAGAATATGTTACCATACCGTTTATATGCTCAATTCGGTCTCCGTTTTTATCTACGCAATATCCTACACAGCCATAATAATTATAGTGGCTTTCCATACCATTTATATTGGCACCACTATACAGCCACCAATATGCATTATCAAAGCCCTCATCGGTAAGAGGTTGACCATCTAATCTTTTTGCTTCAATAACGGCATAAATCTTATTTTTGTCACCTGTTATACCAAGAAGCTGAACATCTAAATTAGGGTCAACCGTTGTAAAGTTAACATCTGCAGTATTATAAAGCTCTGCAGATGCCATATTTCCGTCAAAAAAATCGCCAAAAACAAATTGCACACTACCTGAAGCATAAATCACAGTAGAAAAAATGGTAATGCCTATAACCAGCACTGCTGCTATCAGTAACATTCTAAAGCTTTTACGAGTATGCTTTTTCTCATTCTTATTTCTTATACTTTTAAATACATTCTCTTTAACCTTCGCAACATCAATATTAATAGAGGTATCATCACCAATATCAATATCACTCAGACTCATAAAATCATCATCAAAATCACTATAATCAAAGTCGTTAAACAAATCTTTGAAATCTCTTTTCATATAGTATACCCCCTTTCAAGAAGGCTAGATTTAATTTTATCTCGTGTACGCTTTAGCTTAGATTTTACTATTTCTACGTTAATTTCCGTCGCTTTTGATATTTCAGATACAGTTTGATTGTAATAATAATATCTGATAAGTATTTCTTTATCGGGCTGTTTTAGATTTTTTATTATTTCCTTTAACTCGTGACTAATATCTTTTTCTTCGGTTACAGCTTCTATCGAAAAATTATCTTCGGGGTCATAATCATCAATGTTGAATAATATCTTACTGATACAAGCTGTCATTTTATTTAAAGCCCTTGTTCTGGCAATGCAAGAAATGTAGCCCTTTAGCTTGCCGTCCTGCACCTTGTCGGCATTATTCCACAATGTAACAAAAACATCGGCTACAGTTTCTTCTATGTCTTCTTTAATTAGACCTCCTTTAGAAACATTATTGATTATTGCTACAACCAAATGCGTATATTCGTCTATAATTTCTTCAAACGCTTTTTCGTCGTGTTTTCGCAATTTATGTACAAGCTTGTCCTTCAACTTTTTAGACCCCCCATCTTAAAAAGTATCCTCATTTATAATAACAGATAAAAGTACAAAATGGGTGCAAAATAATAAAAATTTTTATAAATTTTTTAAATATTAAAATTATTAGATAAATTTTATAATACAAGATCAAGTGTCTGTAGATTCGATTTTTAATAAAAAACGAGTGTCCATAACTTAAAAGCGTTATAGACACTCGATATGGTCGAGGTGACAAGACTTGAACTTGCGGCATCTGCGTCCCGAACGCAGCACTCTACCAAACTGAGTTACACCTCGTTATTCTATTTTGATGAGAATTATACAGCTGATAAAAAGGGCTCTATAATAAATGTTTGGGTTAAAACAAAGCGTAAATAGATAATAAAAGTAAGGAATATTTAAAAATCCTATAAAATAAAAAGTTAGCAAACTACCATTTTATGCGTTTGAATATGCTTCATATTAATTTTACAGAAAAACTACCAGAATTACAAGACCTAATTATTATAAATATACAATAGAAAGAAAGCATATTAAAAATATTCCTATAAAAAGAAAGAATTTTGAAATATACTTTCTAGAAAGAAGATTTCCTTAATATTCTTTGTTGCAAATCAAGAGAAGAAGCTCAGAAGAAGTTAATTAAATGGATTAATTCTGGGGTTTGTCAAGAAAAGTGTGTAAGTTTATTTATGAAAGTTTAGATTTGAATGTTGCACACAGTTGGGGTTAACCCCAACTGTGTGCA
>JAXJJE010000235.1:0-2778 GCA_036298405.1 Acutalibacteraceae bacterium | reverse complement strand
TTTTGTGCCAAACGAATACTATGTCCACGGAAATTCATTAACTTCCGTGGACATAGTTTTTAATGTATTGCAAAACGCACCGTAAAAAAGTCTATCTTTAATAAAGCTTAGTATTAATTATAGTTAACTATTTTTGCAGTAAAGTTCAATAGCCTTGCTGATAAATTCAGCAGTGCCATTACCATTCTTATCTATATTATTTTTAAATCTTTCATCGCCTACGTACATCTGACCAAGACCCGACAAAATCTCATTTGTACAGGTGTAGTAATTCTCTGTAATATAGTCTTTAAGCTCTTTTACCATATTTTGAGAACTGATAGAATCGGGCTGTTCTCTGTTTTTCATACATTCAGAAAATTTCGAAAGAATATTATTCAAGCCTTCGGTAACACTCTGCCATTTATCTGTTGAATAGGCACTGGTTTTTTCTGTGTGCTCCTTGTATGCATCTGTTTTCTCCCACTTTGCTTTTACCTCAGCTTTGTATTGCTCAAGCTCGTTATTGTCAAAAAATGTCATAATACTTTCTCCTTTCATCGCACTGTCGATTGCCAAAATAAGGCGTTCTAATCGTTCTTTCTTTAAAATCAGAAGCTCCTTTTGCTCGTTCAGTACTTTTTCTTTATCGTAATTTTCAGATGATAAAATCTTGCTGATACTTTTTAACGGGAAATCAAGCTCTCGATAAAAAAGAATCTGTTGCATACGAAGAAATGAATTTTCATCATAAAAGCGATAACCAGTATATTTATCTACCTGTGCTGGCTTTAGCAACCCGATTTCATCGTAATAATGAAGTGTGCGAATACTCACACCCGAAAGCTCTGCAAATTCTTTAACCTGCATTTTCATTTTATCACCTCGCAAAACAAGTATACACTATAACGAAGCGTTAAAGTCAATAACCTTTCTATAGCTATATCATACTTCAAAAGCCAAAAATATTCAACATTTAACTGGATAAGTAAATTGCAGATTGACCCCAAAAAAATCAAAAAGACTATAATGTGATTGTAAGGTAAAGGTACACAAAATACAATATAAATTTAAGGAGAGGTTTTTATGACAAATACAAACAATATCACAGAATTAGTTTTTATTTTAGACAGAAGTGGATCTATGGCTGGACTTGAGAGTGATACTATTGGTGGCTTTAACGCTATGATTCAAAAGCAACGCAAAATAGACGGTGAATGTTATGTTTCTACTATACTTTTTGATAATGTAAGCGAGGTGCTACACGACAGAGTAAAGCTTGAGGAGATAAAGCCGATGACCGACGATGACTATACAGTACGTGGATGTACAGCGTTGATAGATGCTATTGGTAGTGCAATTCATCATATTACTAATATTCACAAATACGCACGAAAAGAAGATATACCACAGCACACAATGTTTGTTATAACCACTGACGGTATGGAAAATGCCAGTCGCAAACACTCAAGCAAAGAGGTTAAAAGGATGATAGAACATAAAAAAGAGCGTTACGGCTGGGAGTTTCTGTTTATTGGTGCAAACATTGACGCTGTTGAAACAGCTCGTAGCTTTGGTATAGCTGAGGACAGAGCTGTAAATTACAATGCTGACTGTAAGGGTACACAAATACTATATAATACAGTAGCAAATGCTGTATGTGCAGTAAGATGCAACAAGGCTCTTAAAGCATCCTGGAGCAAGGATATTAACGAGGATTTTGAATGTAGAGGGAAAAGCAGAAGATAGTATAAAATCAGGGTGCATTTAGTAAAAAAATGCACCCTGTATGCTTATACCGATAAATAGAAATATTCTGTTATAGTTTCTGGTGTTTCCTTCATTCCGTTATCAATCCACCACTTAACGGTTTCTACAAAGGTAGAAACTATGTGGTTTATCCAAAAGCTATCGGGTAACTTTTCGCTTTTTCTTGCCTGAAACAACGGCTGTTGACTTGCCACCAAACCTTGCAAATTATTTTTAAAATACTGCAAAAACAGCTCATTATTTTCGCAAGAAAGTAGCTGTAAAATATTATTATCGTTTTTCTGCAAATGCATAAAAAGATGTAAAAAAACAGAGTCGGGTGCTTCGCAGTCAAAAATATGCCTATGCTCACTTTCTTCTGTGTTTAAAGAATCAAAAATATGACAGAAAAGCTCTTCGCAAAGCTCCTTTAATAAAAAATCCTTTGTTTCAAAGTGAGAATAAAAGGTTGCTCTGCCAATATCGGCCTTACTTATTATCTCACCTACTGTAATTTGTGCAAAATTCTTTTTTGATAACAGCTCGATAAATGCATTAAATATTGCCTCTCGTGTTTTTCTTTGACGTCTATCCATAATAACCTCCGTACATTTTCTGGAATTTGTTCAATATCGTACAACAGCTGAAATCTGCATATTGTTTATAGCTCTTTATTCTTATAAAATATTATTGAACGATGAGTTCGATAACAAATTTATTGTACAACAAAATAAGCTTATAATCAATAGGAGGATTTTACAATGAAAACAGAAAAAAACATTTTAATCGCATTTATCCTAATCCTTGCATTTTCAATATTTGAATTTATTGGTGGTATATTTACCGGTAGCGTTGCAATTGCTTCTGATGCTATACACGACCTTGGCGATGCAAGTAGCATTGGCATAGCTTATATTCTTGAAAAGAAAAGCAAAAAACAGCCCGATGATAAATATACATACGGCTACACACGATACTCTGTTATTGGCAGTATAATAACAACCTTTATTCTGCTATCTGGTTCTGCTATAGTTATTTACAACGCTATTG
>JAXJJE010000234.1:0-5665 GCA_036298405.1 Acutalibacteraceae bacterium | reverse complement strand
GTGTTACCCCTCGACCCCATAAACTTTTGAAAAAGTTTAATCAAAACTTTTAAGTTTTGATTTGTGCGTAACTTAGCGACAAACTACAATTTGAATTGTCTTAAAATAAATTCTTAAAGAATTCTGCAATATTTCTCCAAAAGCCCTTATCAACCGACCTGTATTCAACACTGGCTGTAGTAACAAGTGGTACCTCGCATAAAAGCTTGTTGTCAAGATAATATTGTGCTGTGCCTACAACCTCACCCTTTTCGAGTGGAGCATACAAAAAGCTGTCTATAATAACCTTGCGTGTTATTTCGCTGTTGCTGTCTGTAGGCTTTACATAGTCTATGGATTTTACAGGCTTTATTGTTACGCTGTTTTTATTGCCACCAACTACATCTGCATTTATTGTATATCCCTTATCAAAATCAGTTACAGCTGTTACCTTAGAAAAGCCATAGTTGTACATATTTATATGGTCATTCCAGTCATCGGGAGCATTAAGTGTTACAGCAATCAGCTTTACACCGTCCTTTTCGGCAGATGTAACCAGACACCTGCCAGATTTTTTAGTAAATCCGGTTTTGCCACCGTTGCAGTATTCGTATAAAGAAAGCAGTCTGTTGTGGTTGCCATAGGTAATGCTCATATCATCGGGGCTTATAAAATCTACCTTAGCAGTTTTCTTTGCTGTCAGCTCTGCAAAGCTTTGGTTGCTCATTGCATATGCCATCAGCTTTGCCATGTCAAGTGCTGTAGAATAGTGATTTTCGTTATCTAAGCCAGACGGAGTAACAAAGCTTGAGCTGGTCATACCTATTTGCTGTGCCTTTGCGTTCATAAGCTTTGCAAATTCTTCGGTAGAGCCTGCAATAGCAATAGCAGCAGCGTTGGCTGCGTCATTGCCCGATACTGTCATCATGCCTGTTGCAAGGTCAGAAAGCCTCAGCCTATAGCCCTCTTTAAGATACATAGAAGAACCCTCGGCTATCATATCCTTTGTAAAGGTTACCTCTTTATCGTTAGCCCCAGAATTTTCAAGAGTAATAAGTGTTGTAAGTATTTTTGTGGTGCTAGCCATACTCATTTGCTGTGTTGAGTTTTTCTCAAAAATCACTGTGCCATTATTTGCACAGTAAAGCACAGCCGACTGTGCAGACACGCCTATAGTGTCATTATCTGCCTTAGCCGACACAGAAAAAATGCTCATAAACACCACAAAAATAAATATTAACGCAATAGCTGTAATACACCACTTCAACATAAATCACTCCTAATTAACTTCATACAAGCGTCTAACGAAATTTTATGCTGAATTGGTAGCTTTTATTACAGCTGTGCTGATAGTTTTTATTCCTCGGCTGTGTCAGTATCTGTAGACTTAGCCTCTGTTTTATTTTTATCTGCTTTATCCTTGCTGAAAATAGCAGAGATTTTCTCTACGATATCTGGTGCCATTGCAAGTGCCTTTTCAGCTGCTGTTGAGTTAGGCTCATCTATTGTAAGCACCTTAGCCTCACCCTTAGAAATTACGATAAATGCAATAGGGTTAATTGATACACCAGCACCAGCACCACCACCGAATAAATCCTTATTTGGTGCTGACTTTGCAGCAAAGCTTGAGCCACCTGACGCAAAGCCGTAGGATACCTTTGAAACAGGCACAATAATTGTACCGTCAGGTGATGTTACAGGTGTGCCTATAACTGTATTTACGTCTACCATCTGATTGATTTTTTCGATTGTAGTACCCATAAGACCTTCTAGTGGTTGTTTGTTTTCCATAACTACACCGTCCTTAATAGTTTTATTTATAAATTATAATTTTTATATACTGATTAATTTTCTTTATTATTATCAGCCTTTAATAAACCGATATACAGCAAAAGTCCCTTAATGCCATACTTTAATACTATTCCTATAACTAAACCAAGTCGCATACGCAAGCATAAAAGTAGCTGTGCTGTGGTTTCTTTTTTGTCGTAATCGGTTGTGATGTTTATATCAGGGGTTTTTAAAAATGTTATCAAGCCCGATAAAGCACCCAATAATGGGTACACAGCACTACACGCATAGCCAAAGTTAATTGCAGTTATTGCAGCGTCTTCACCACCGATAATAAGGTTAAGTGAAAGCTTTTTTATTATTAAATGCTTTACAGTTGATGATGAAAAGCTTTTTACCAGTTCGAGTATCTGTGTGAGTACCTCTATAACGCCAGACACACCCTCGCTTTTTGCAATCGAGCTGAAAATGCTTTCTTTCTTTTCGTCCTTTTCGGCTTGATTTGCTTTAGCTTTCTTTGTTTTTTTATCATCTGTTTTTTTGCTTTTTTCAGGCTTCTTTTTTTCTTTAGTAGGGTAGAGGTTTATTTTTATAAAAAAGTATCTTAGCCACACTGTAAGCGTATCATTACGGTAGTCAATATAAATATTAACGTTAAGAAAAAGCAAAAAAGCGATAACAGCCAATATTGATAATATTATTTTTATTGCTGTCATCAGCCCTTACTCCTTTCGTTTTTATATTGCTACATCTGTGATTTATTTAGATGATTTTATTCAGAATCAGTAGGTGGCTCTGTTTTGCTTTGTGTGCTGTCTGCTTCGCTGTTGCTGTCGTTTTCTGATTGTTCACTGTCCTGCTGTGGCAGTGGTGGCAAATCGTCGAGTGATTCTATCTGGAAGCATCTTAAAAAATTCTCGGTTGTACCATATAGCAAAGGTCTGCCTGGCAGTTCAAGTCTACCCTTTTCTTCTACTAAGCCCTTAGTTGTTAAGCTACCTATTACACCCGAGCAGTCTACACCACGCACCTGCTCAACAAATGCCTTTGTAACAGGCTGATTGTAAGCAATTACTGCAAGCACTTCAAGTGCAGCCTGTGAAAGTGGAGAATTTCTTTTTAAATCCATTACTCTGCGTATGTATTCACCATAAGCCTTTTTGTTGCAGAATTGATAGCTTTCTTCTAAGCGAATAATTGCTATACCGTGGTTGTCGTTTTTATATTCGGCAATAAGCTCGTCTATGGCTTCCTTTGCCTGTGTTTGCTTTATTTCAAGTGCCTTGCTAAGTGTGTCAAGCTGTACTGGAGTACCGTTTGCAAACAGTATAGCCTCTATGGCACATTTAATCTCTGATTTCTTCAACGCTATTATCCTTTCTTAACAGCCTTACGTCGGCTGTATCACCGTCACCGTCAATGCGAATACGGCTGTTTTTTACAAGCTCCAGCACTGCTAAAAATGTAGCCACAAGCTCTGATTTAGGGCTACCATCTTTAAATAGGCTTCTGTATTTAACAGGTGTACCGTCCCATAGCTGTCTTAGAACATATACAACTCTTGAGCTTACCGAAACTATTTTTCGCTCAACAATGCCACTAAAGGCTTCTCGTGGTGGTGGTAGCTTGTTTTTGCCTCTGCCAACTGCAGACAAAAACGCCTTTGCAATATCCTCTGGGGGATGAGTGCGTGTGTAGGTCATATCAAATTTTACCTTTGACGGAGCCTTTGTATATACATCGTAGGTGGCCATTTTTTCAAGCTGAGCTGCAATTCTTCGGCATTCCTGATATTCAAGCAGCTGTCCCTCAAGCTCCTTTTTAAGCTCATCGGCTTCTTCGTGCTTTGGCAGTAGCGACACCGATTTTATATATACAAGTCGAGACGCCATCTCTAAAAACTCACTTGATATATCCATTTTGTCTTCTTGCATTTGGTTTATCTGCTCCATATATTGCTCCAGCAAAACTGCTATTTCAATGTCGCAAATATCCATTTTATGCTTTGTAATAAGCTGTAAAAGCATATCAAGAGGACCCTCAAAATCACACACCTTGTATTTTAATACTGTGGTTTCCTTATCCACTTGTATACCTCCTGTTTTTTACTAATCTTAATTGTTATAGCCAAATTTATTAGTACAAGCCTAGAAAAGGTAGTGAGGTTACTTGTATTATAAGCTGAGTGAAAATAGAGTTTAAAAAGTTAAGTGGGCCTGTTAATGCACCCAAAGCGATAAGTAAAATTAAAGCTGTATTAAACTGTCTTTCGTATTGATAAATCTTGTAAACAAGCTTGTCTGGTAAAAACGCAAAAAGAATTTTTGAACCATCAAGTGGTGGAATAGGTATAAGGTTAAACACAGCCAATGAAATATTTACAGACAGAAAATACGAAAAGAATGTATATATAAGATTAAGCACTGTGTACATAAATTCAGGCATAGATACATTATAAACCAGAGCTATTAGTCCATTAACAAATAATCCACCCACAAGTGCAGCTAATAGGTTACTTACTGGACCAGCTACAGCTGTTATAGCCATACCAACCTTAGGGTTTTTGAAATTTCGTGGGTTTACTGGTACTGGCTTAGCCCAGCCAAAGCCTACAAGTAAAATCATAAGTGCACCAATAGGGTCTATATGTGCAGAAGGTGAAAATCTGAGTCTGCCCATATTCTTGGCAGTTTTATCACCTAGCTTATAGGCAACAAAGCCGTGTGCAAATTCGTGTAGTGGCATAACCAGAAATACAATGAAGGATACTGCAAGTATGTGCATTAGTGCGTTTTGAATTGAAAATCCTCCGTTAAGTAAGCTATATAGCATAGCTGTTCCTCCTTTAAAAATATATATTGAATTTTATTATTAATGAATTGTTTTTGTATAAATACATTAATTAAATAAATAGATACAAAAAGCTATTTTACAGTTTATTATAACATACAGCTATTGCTTTTTCAATGAATTAGGGGTAAACTATAGTTAATAATAAAGGCAGAATATGGTTATAAAAATTATAGTCATATTTATTATACTTATACGATTACAGTTGTTATTTGGTGCAGACTGCAAGAGAATAAACAAAGGCTTTTAATGTGTAATTTGCCGAATTTATCGGGCATAAAAAGTAGTTTTATGGTTTAAATAAATTTTTAAAAACTATTGCAATTTTTCAAAAAATCTGCTATTATATAAAGCGTTGTATTCATATAAGATTAAAATAGCACTTAAGGAGGTGCCGAGATATGGCAAAATGCGAAATTTGTGGCAAGGGCGTTACCTTCGGTATTAAGGTTTCTCACTCACACAGAAGATCAAACAGAACATGGAAGCCAAACGTACAGCGTGTAAAGGCTATTGTAGATGGTTCTCCAAAGCGTGTTTACGCTTGTACTCGTTGCCTACGTTCAGGTAAGGTAACAAGAGCTATCGCTGCTCCAGCTGTTGCAACAGAGGAATAATCAAATAATTTGAGCTTTTGGGACACCTTTATTTAGGTGTCCCTATTGCTTTTTATGTGGTTAATATTAATAAAAATAAAGCTTGAAACTCGGCTGTTTAGCTGAATTTCAAGCTTTTTGTATTAGTATGTTAGTTATTTGTCAGCAAGATATTTTTCTAATGCCTTTGCAAGCCGGTCTGGGCAAGAGGTATTCTTCATACCACATTTTATACCCTTACAACGCTTTATAACCTCGTCTGCTTCCATACCAACAACAAGAGCACTAATACCCTTGCCATTGCCATTACAGCCACCGTTAAAGCTTACATTTTTTACCTTTGTGCCGTCCATTTCTATATCTATAGTTCTTGCACATACTCCTGTTGTTTTGTAATTCATTTTTAACCTCCGTATTAAGCTGTAAATTGTAGTTTGTCGGGCAGAGTT
>JAXJJE010000233.1:0-2300 GCA_036298405.1 Acutalibacteraceae bacterium | reverse complement strand
TTTGCAGATTGTGACGAGGAGCATATGCTGCGTGGCTCAGTTGATGCTGCCTTTGAAGAGGATGGAGAGCTTGTAATTATAGACTACAAAACCGACCGTGCAAAAAATATGGCTGAGCTTAAAGAAAAATACAGCACACAGCTACAGCTTTACAAGCTAGGTTTGTCTGCAACCTTAAATTTACCAGTTAAGCAGTGTGTTATATACTCATTTTACCTTAATGATTTTATTGAGGTGTAAGAATAAATCACGGTACTAATTGTAAATTTTTGTATTGTAAAGATGAATATTGCTTTTGTTTTAAAACTTGAAAAAGTATAATATATATGATAGAATTTAAAAAAATTGCGATTTGTTGCAAATTAATTAGGAGATTTTTATGAGTTTGAGATGTGCCTCTTTTTTTGCTGGTGTAGGTGGGATTGATTTAGGGTTTCATCAAGCTGGATTTAATACTGTGTATGCAAATGAATTTGATAATTATCCCGCTGATACTTTTGAACTAAATTTTGATATAAAGGTAGATAGAAGAGATATTCATAATGTAATGGTTGATGAAATTCCTGACTTTGATGTTATGCTTGCAGGTTTTCCTTGTCAAGCGTTTTCAATTGCAGGTTATAGACAAGGCTTTGACGATGAAAAGGGTAGAGGAGATTTGTTTTTTGAACTTGTACGAATTATAAAATCCAAAAAACCAAGAATAGCTTTTTTTGAAAATGTGAAAAATTTAGTAAGTCATGATAACGGAAATACATTTAAAATTATTTGTGAACAACTAGATTTGTTAGGGTATAAGTATATTTCAAAAGTAATGAATGCTTGTGAATATGGAAATGTTCCTCAAAATAGAGAAAGAATTTATATTGTTGCTTTTAGAGATGAAAAAGATTATAACAATTTTAAAATGCCATTACCAATTTTGCTTACACAAAGCATCAAAGATGTTATTGATTTTAATGTTGAAGTAGATGATAAATATTACTATACTGAAAAAAACTGTTCTTTTTTTGAGAAATTAAAATCAGAAATGAAAAACAGTGATACAATTTATCAATGGCGTCGTGTTTATGTTAGAGAGAATAAAAGTAATTTAGTCCCGACTTTAACAGCTAATATGGGTACAGGTGGTCATAATGTACCTTTGATTCTTACAAAAACAAATAAAATACGTAAGTTAACACCACAAGAATGTTTTAAAATTCAGGGTTTTCCAAAAAGCTTTAAATTACCTAATCAATCAAACGGCAGACTTTATAAACAGGCAGGAAACAGTGTGGTTGTGCCAGTTATTAATAGAATAGCAAAAGCGATAAATGATGTAATTTAATACACAAAAGAGCACCTGTGAGGTGCTCTTTTGTGTTAAAATATCAATACTCTTCATTTGTGCTGTTTTGGTAATATGCTTCATAGGTTCCAAGTTCTGCAAAATCAATAGAATATTCTAGGTTAGATATTTTTTTAAAAATGACAGAATCAATACCAAAAATTTCAAGCATATTATATGTAACTAATGTTTTTTCGGGTAATTCAAATACATTTCTCAATAACCATTCTCCAAGTGCTTTGTTAGGATTGCTCATAATAGCTTTACTATCTTGCTGACAAACTTTTGAAGGTATGATAGTGCCGTCTGGGAATTTAAGGTTAAATATTGTATCTCGTGGAGGAAAAAATCCAGTGGTTCTTTTTCTATCTTCTGCTGGGTATGGGATATAGATTTCGTTTGGGTGTCTAGGTCTACCGGATGCATTCCATTGATTAAGACCACTTTTTTCTGCTACGAATTTTGTTCCGTCAGATTTTACAGAGTATAATCGCAAACATATACTATTTGTTCTATCAATATTACATGTTGATTTAGCGATAATGTTTGATTGAGATTTATCATTAAACGCTTGCATTAAAAAAGCGTATGGGTCTGACATTATTTCAACCTCGAATGAGTCAAGCAAATCCATATTATCAAAAATCATATATAGTGTGTTTTTCGAGGTACTAAAATGATATGTATGTTTTCCGTCTGTGAAATATGTGTTGTTTTCGTTACCTCGTTTTGGGATTAATGAAATATTAGAAATATCAATATAATCAAAGGCGTGTTCTAATATTTGCATTGAATTTGGAACACGTTTTACAATATGATAAACCATTTGTTTTATACCGTTAATATTTTTAGTAACCTGTATTCTTTTGTTTCTGTATTCTGCAATTGTTTTTACAAGTTCAAGACCTGAAAGGTTTTCATAAGTGTTTTTTAAACGTCCAAATTCTGCTACTTTTTGATCATCGTTACC
>JAXJJE010000232.1:0-4488 GCA_036298405.1 Acutalibacteraceae bacterium | reverse complement strand
GTTATACGCCCAGATGATTCAATAAAAAAATCACCTATGAGTAATCTTTCCTCATCATTTTTGATTAAATCTATGTCTTTATACTTCAATTTTAAGTCTTTAAACGTCATCTCTTGTTCCTTTTGTTAAATTGTTGTAAAATAATGTAATTTTAAATTACATCTATATTTATATATTAAAAATTTTTATATGTCAAGAGATTTTTTAAAAAAAATAAAAAGGGTGGGAAATTGGAGGAAGCCCACCCTTCGACAGAGAACAAACCCTGTCAGCGGAACAAGAACTTGATTACAACGTTTCGTTGTAAAATAATCATAGAATAACTTTTTCCAATTGTCAAGTTTTTCTTGACAGTTTAAAAAACGGTGAATAAAATTCAGAAAAGGGGACAAGTATGAGAATAGAAACAGATTCAGACTACTATTACGACACATTAAACATCTATGAGCGAATACGTTTAGAGCTTTTAGAAAAATACAAGAGTTTATACAGTGCTTCATTAATTTTTGGTATGAGTGAAGCATATTTTTATCAGACAAACTGTATAGGTACAGTGAATAAACTTCTTAGAATATGTAAAGAGATGAATATTGATTTTGATTGGGCTATTACAGGAAAGAATAATCATCATCAATTTATTCCAAGAGAGCTTGATTTCAATAAACTAATTTCTGTATATGAAGAACATAAATATTCTGGCAGAACGTCAAATTCAGTGAAGTCAATTATATCAGGTCTTAGGACTAAGGTAAAAAAGAATATTAAAATTGCGACTTTACTTTATTTAGCGGATATGTTCAAAGTTTCTCCTGTTGATATTATTTAACTTTAGATAATACTTTGTCCTTCCTTGCTTCGAGGCCAAATCTGCCATAGCATTTCCAACTTCAAGATATTTCATTTGTCCAGTGTGTGCTTTTATTTTTTGCACTTCTGGATTATACATCCTTATTTTATAGGCAAGCAGACGCATTCTTTGGTGATTGAAATATTGTTGTTCTGTCCGAGGTTTGTCTTTTACCCATTTATTTAAATACCCTATTGCACATTGAGAATCTGTGTAAATAACCGCTTTCCCTTCCGTTAGAATTGTGGCTAAAAAAACGGCGAATAGTTCGCCGTAGTTATTAGTTTCACAAGGTATCCAGTTTGAAATGACTTGTTGGTTATATCCATCTTGCAGAACAACTCCTATTCCAGCAATCTTTAATTTCTCATCAAAAGAAGAATCAACCCAAGCTTTTAGCATTAATACTTTACCTTATACTCCTCTAAACATTTTGCCATATCAAGATATGTCTTTATACTTTTATAACAAGTTATAGGCTCACGAGGGGCTTCTTTGTAAATATATTCAGTCCTTACGCAACCGAATAAGAATAGGGTCAGTAGAAGAAATAATCCTAGACCAACAAGATTCTTTACTAGTCGCCACCAATTTTTCGAGTTCCTCGTTTCGCTTACTGACTTCCAACGCATTTTTATTCCTTTCCTCGATTTCGTTTTCAATAAATGATAATTGCTGTTTAAGTAAATCTTTTTCCTGAGTGATTTCGGTAATATCTTGTTCAAGTTCATTTTTTTTGCTTGTGAGCTTATTATACGCTTGATGGTAGATAAATATAACCAAGCATAAAAAGACACATATATAGGATAAAATTTTCGCCATTGTTTCCTCATCTATAAGAGTTTCTCACAAAAGTTATACACGTCATTTATTCTAACACCCCAAGTCTTTCCAAAAGTGTTCCATTTGCACTTTGTTACAAGATAATTAAGCCTTCTTAGAATATATTCTTGAAGTAATTGCCTTGTTGGTTTTGAGTTTGCAGAGCCTATCGTCTGATTCCCAATAATTCCGTCAACTTTTACTCCTAAACAAGCTTGAAGGTCTTTTATACACTGTCCACCACTATTGACAGCATAATCGAAAACAGCAACGCTCAAAGCGTCTGGAAGCCTGTCGCATTTATACTTCAACCAATAATCTCTATGATATATTTCTTTTGCTTGCTGTTCTGTTAGGTTTTTTATGTCAATGTTTGGATAACTCATTGCACAAATACCATATTTTGTACCTTTACAGATTCCAACACCAACTTGTCCACTTGTCCAGTTGCCCCTGTCTTCTCTGAGACACTGATAACCGCCTTCATTTTTAAAGACTAATTCCCAAGCTTTTCCCCATACAAGCTCTGTCATTTTCTTTTCCTGTGATGAATGTTGACACCTGTCTTTTCTTTTAATTTGCTAGAAGTAAATTGTGTTAATACTTTAAAGACAATATTTCCTGTCGCTTTATAGCAGTTCTCAAAGATTGAGTACAATTCAATACCACAGATTATTGTTGCACCTATTCTAGCAAGCCCACACTCTAAATATGTGATGAAATATACATCAAGCCCTTCAAGTAGAATAATAGAGCCGGCATACATTAAGAACTTTATAACTGTCCTTTGCATTTTATGAGAAGTGATTTTTTCTCCTTTGCAGTATGCCGCATATATCCCTGTTATCATATCAGACAAGATAAAAATTAACATCCATAGGATTAAAGCCCATATTGGCTCTAAAAACCCAAGTATAGAAGCTATGCAATAAGACCAAATCCTATGAATGTCAAAGTATTTCATTTTAGCCTCTAACTAAAAGAAACTTCATAATTTCCTTCTGAGCCACTAATTGTTAAGGTAACATCAGAAACATATCCACCCATCTGAGTAAAACTGTCTAAAGTAGCCCCAGCAAGTGTCAGATAATCAGAGTTGACAATCATCACACCAGCGCCAAAAATTATATTATAACTTCCGCCCGAAGTTGTGATTATGTTTCCGAATGAAGCACCCTCTGTTATTGTGAGGTCTGAAGCAAAAGCTTCCATTCCACCGCCATAATCAACAACATTTTCAAGACTAATTTCTAAGTCGTCGTTTCCGATAATCTGTAAAAGACTTGCCTTTGTCTGCTCATCTGTCATATTGTTAATACCATCTACAACAAAGGCATTGTTCAATGTTAATGTCTGCGTGGATTCATCAAAACTTCCAGCTTCATTTCCATCAGTAGAGCCTAAACTCAAAATCTCATCTGCATACATAGAAATAGGTGTTTCATCTGTTAATTGGCCACCAATCTCATTAACAGCGTTCTTAATATCTGCTAGACAATTTATCATATAGCACTTCTGCTCTGTTTCTGTCATCAAAGACATTGACTTATTTTCAGACAAAATATTTTTCATTTTCTTTCTCCTATAAAACAAAACGGACACATAAACCTATAAAAGCACCAAAAACCCACTCACTCAAGTTCCAACCAGTCTTATCATATCTCTTTAAAATCTTTCTTGCAAATAGACCACACAAATAGTAGATAGTTCCCATAAATACTCCACAAGGCATAAATAGGACAGAATTAAGAGCAAGCCCTATAATAAACGATAAGATTAACCCTCTTAAAGAAAGTCCTACCCAGCCAAACAAGATAGGAAAATCAATCAGCATATATTTTTTGCCTTTAATCGTTATATAAAGATTGTCAATAAACTCGTCTATCTCTGCACAATCACTTCTTTTAGAGTTTGGCTTTCCTATTCCGAGAACGCAACCAGCATATTCGCCCCAACCAAAGCACATAGTTGAAACATAAGTTGCTATAAACATTACAAGCCAAAGTCTTAACTCCCATCCTCTAAAGATACAAGTCATACAAGCAACCCAAATGGCAAAATAAAGCTTATTGAGTGGAAATTTATGGTCTTTATACATTCTCAGCCCACCTCTAATACGGAAAGTTAAAGCACTTATAATATCATACAAAAATTTCATTTTTCTCTCCTTTTTTAACTTGCCAGTACTGTCTCTACTTCATACTTGCCATCTTGGGTGTTCCCTGTGGCATATCCTGTTAAAGTGTTGACACTAAAGTTACTATACGGCTCGGCATACCAGTTGGTATCACTTGTATTGGCAAGCTTGTACAGTTTATAACAAGGATAAACACTAGAGGACGATGTACGTCTGAATGTTATAGCAACATTTGTTCTATCCTCAGAAACTGCGCATACATAGGCATAATCAGCATAAATCACATCTTCTGTCGGCATTGCAATATCCAACAAGAATTGACTAAACTGTCTTGTCGTAGTATCAAACTCAAAGAAATACACGTTATCGTGTGTTCCAACGGTCAGAATCTTTGTTCGAGAATCATACCTTGCTACTGCTCCAGTGTTTTTTAATGTCTCTAATTGCAAAGGCAAATCGTCAGCAGTCTCTAATGCAAAGTTTACACCGATTTTATATATCTTTAGTGTCGGAGCAGTTTCGTACTCCCAGTTATTAACATTAGCGTTGCTTTGGAAGAATACATAATCACCTACATTAAGCCCTGTCGCATAGTAGAAATACGTAGTGGTTTCTGGGCAAGTAACCGAGGCAATATTTGTAATTGACGATAAATCCGAAATGTCGTAGTATTCCATAAGAC
>JAXJJE010000231.1:0-8003 GCA_036298405.1 Acutalibacteraceae bacterium | reverse complement strand
TACCAAGGCTTTGAGCCTTTACAAGCTTACTGCCAGCTTCTTCACCAGCTACAACGTAATCTGTCTTTTTAGAAACTGATGACGAGGTTTTGCCACCCATTTCTTCAATTATCTTAGCAGCCTCGCTACGCTTTAGGGTAGGCAAGGTACCTGTTAGCACAAAGGTTTTACCAGTGAATTTACCACCAGTTGCCTTAGTCTCAGCCTCTGGCATTTTTACACCGTTTTCTTTAAGCTGACTAATAAGCTCCTTGCTTTGCTCCAGTGAGAAATACTCAACAACGCTCTTTGCCATAATTTCGCCAAAGCCCTCGATTAAAGCTAATTCCTCTACAGTGGAATTTATTATATTATCTATACTACCCTTTGCAGTGCATAACAGCTTAGCGTTCTTTTGACCAATATGGCGTATACCTAGCGAGAATATTACACGGTATAGCTCGTTATCCTTAGATTTATTAATTGCGTTAATTAAATTATCTGCTGATTTTTCGCCTTTTCTATCTAAAGACATAATATCGTCTTTAGTAAGCTTATATAAATCTACTGGTGAGCTTATAAGCTTGCTTTCGATTAATTGCTTTAGTACAGCTTCTCCTAAGCCGTCTATGTTCATAGCATCTCTTGAAACAAAGTGGATAAGGTGTCTTAAAAGCTGTGCAGGACATTCTGTGTTTGTACAACGCACCACAGCCTCACCCTCTTCACGACTTACCTTACAGCCACAGGAAGGACAAACAGTTGGTAACATATATGGCACAGAATTTTCTGCGTGCGAAACCACAGAAACAACCTCTGGTATAATTTCACCAGCCTTACGGATAAGCACAGTGTCACCAATGCATAAGCCAAGCTCGTCGATAAAATCCTGATTATGCAGTGTAGCACGGCTTACTGTTGTACCAGCTAAAAATACAGGCTCAAAAATACCTGTTGGTGTAATTGCACCAGTTCTGCCTACATTAATTTCAATATCCTTAAGCACTGTTTCCTTTTCTTCTGGTGGGTATTTATATGCCTCTGCCCATTTAGGGAATTTCTCGGTAGTGCCAAGTGCTTCACGCATAGAATAATCGTTAACCTTAACTACAGCACCGTCAATCTGATAGCTTAATTCTCCTCGTGTGCTACCAATGCTTTCAATTTCTTCTATTACAGACTCTATATTATCGAAAACACGATAGGAGGTAGGCACTAAAAAGCCAAGTGAAGTAAGCAGCTCAAGACCTTCTTTGTGTGTATTTATCTCTACACCATTAATTTGCTGAATGTTAAAAACAAAAATATCTAAATTTCTTTTTGCAGTGATTTTAGAATCCTTCTGACGCAACGAACCAGCTGCGGCATTACGTGGGTTTTTAAAGGTTTTTTCGTTGTTAAGCTCCTGTTGTTCAATAAGTGTTAAAAAGCTTGAGTTGCTCATATAAACCTCACCACGCACCTCAAGGTATGGTATTGATTTATTTAATCGTTTTGGCAGGGATTTAATAGTTAGCAGATTATCTGTGATATCCTCACCGGTAAACCCATCACCACGGGTTGAGCCTCTTACAAATACACCGTTTTCATATTCGCAAGAAACCGACAAGCCGTCGATTTTTGGCTCTACCACATATTCAACTGCACCAACAGTCTGTCTTACTCTGTTGTCAAATTCTCTTAGCTCGTCGTGAGAAAACGAGTCGTGCAGGCTTTGCATTTGCACCGTATGAACAACCTCAGAAAATTTATCAGATGCCTTGCCACCAACTCTGTTAGTAGGAGAGTCCTCCTTTTTTAGCTGTGGGTATTGCTGCTCAAGCTTTTCAAGCTCAGCAAGCATAGCGTCGTATTCATAGTCAGAAATAATTGGGTCGTCTTGATTATAATATCTGTCGTTATGAAGGTTAATTTCGTTACTTAAAAATTCTACACGATTTTTAGCTTCGTTAAAATCCATTTTATATCACCTGATTACATTAATAATATTGTTATTTTAACCTTTTTCAGCTTGATTTTCAAGTAATATACATATATTATATACTTATAGATTTACTCATAGATTGTTAGTATATAATCTGAATTTATGCTGCTAAAATTAAAAAAATAGTTTAAAAAAGAAAAAACTTATTTACAAATAAGAAAAATAGTGGTATAATCACTAATAGTTGTATAGGAAAGTTTTAAATAATCGCTTAGGAGGGATGTTGATTATGAAAAAATTAGTTGTAATCGCTGTTGCTGTAATTACATTGGCATGTGGCACTATATCTGCTTCTGCATTAAGAAGCCCTAGCTACACATATAGAGTAAGTACAACATCAGGTAAGTGTTCACCTTGTACAGGTGTTTCAACAGATTCTGTAGCTTATGCTGGTTTAGCAGCTTTAGCTTGTGGCAGCTTGGCAGTTGTTGCTAAGAAAAAAATAAGCGAGTAATTTATCTTTGAATTTAAGCCACGCTAGTATAATAGCGTGGTTTTATTTTTATTATGAATATTTTGGATAGGGTGAAATGATGAAAAATAAATCTAAATCAATTTGGAAAGTGATTTTTGTTATAGCTATTATACTTATGATTGTAGCATTGAGTTATGCCTGCTGGTATTTAGTTAATCTTTATACAAGTGGAGACGAATATTCTGGTGTGCTGTCATATGTTTCAGAACAAGCAACTGAAAATACTACTACAACTGAAAATACTACTACTGTGTATATTGATTCTCCAGATGCTCCACTTGATAACGTAGCACCAGAAGAGGTATATGACACGGTAAATGGTGGCATAAACTTTACAAAGCTGTGGGAAATTAATACAGAATTATATGCGTGGATAAAAATTCCAGATACTATGATAAACTACCCTATAGCACAGTATCAGGGGGATGATAATACATATTATCTAAGTCATAATATGTATAAAGAAAGTGCATTTGCTGGTTGTATTTATACAGAAAAAACAAACAGTAAGGATTTTGATGACCGTAACACCATACTATATGGTCATAATATGCTTAATGGCTCTATGTTCAGAGCCTTGCACGACTTCAGAAACAAGGATTTCTTCGATAAAAATCAGTATATTTATGTTTACCTGCCAGACAGAACACTAACCTACCAGATTTTTGCAGCATACGAATATGACGACAGACACATTCTTGAGTCTTTCGATTTCAAAGATGATGAAATATATAAAAAATATCTGTCGTATGCTCAAAATCCAACAGCTACTATGCATCGTAATACAAGAAATATGAATTTAACAGTTGATGATAGAATTATTACTTTAAGCACCTGCTTTGGTGATGTTACTACATCTCGTTATTTAGTACAAGGAGTGTTGGTTGATGAAGAATTCTCAGAATCTTGACACAAATAAAACAACAGATAATGAATCAGAAAAAGAAGAATTAGGACAAAAAGCTATTTTTCTTAAAGAAGAAAAGCCTGTGACAGATACCGTGAAAAGGCATGGTTCGTCTAATGAGAAAAAGTCTACTCATAGTCATCATTCAAGCCATCATTCAAGCCATCATTTAAGCCATCATTCAAGTCATCATTCAAGTCATCGTTCTAGGCATAGCTCTGGTAGTCATTCAAGCCATAGCTCAGGTCATCACCATTCAGGTCATCGCTCAGGTCATCGTTCAAGTGCTTCTAATCATAAATCTGAAAATTCAGAACAAAACACGGCAAGAAGCTCTCGTGATAATGCTCCGCCATCAGTTATTGATGATTCAGCTGGTACAGAACGACATATAAAAAAAAGATATTCTTTTTCTGTACAGAATGATACCAATATACCTGTAGCTGTTTATCATAAAAGAAAAGAGCATAAGCAAGAAGAGCCTCAAGAGAGTAAAAAGAAGCTTAGCAAACGATTTAAAATTTTTATCGGTTTTGCTTCTTCGATTATTGCTTTTTTGCTTGTAATAGTTATTACTTTTAGTGCATTGCTTATCAATGGTAAAAGTGCATTAATAGGACAAAATAACAATGTAACAATTTCACCACCTGCAGGTGCTATGGTAGAGGGTGAATATATTGTATATAACAACCATAAATATAAATACAACAACAAGGTTACAAGTATTCTATTGTCGGGTATAGATATGCACACCGAAGAACACCAAGAGGGTGTGCTTGGCACTGCCGGACAAGCCGATACTATTCTTGTTTTGGCGTTGAATACAGAAACAGGTAAATACAAGGTTTTTTCGGTATCACGTGATACTATGGTAGATGTAAATATCTGTGACCAAGAGGGTAATTTTACAGGCTATGAAGAAATGCAGCTTTGTCTTGCACACGCTTATGGTGGTGGTGCAGAATTAAGCAACGAAAACCTAAAGCGTTCTGTTTCTAGAATTTTCTATGGTATTCCAATGAATTCATATATGTCAATCGACCTGGATGCTATACCAGTGCTTAATGATGCAGTTGGTGGCGTAACTGTAACAGTAGTAGAAGATTTATCTCATTATAACTCAAAACTGACAAAGGGTGCTACTGTTACATTAAAAGGAGACCTTGCTGAGATATATGTACGAAGCAGAGATATAGAAGGTGACGCTAATCAGAATGATCTTCGTATGAAAAGACAAGAAAGCTATCTTGAAGCATTTATTCATCAGGTCATCTTCCAGACAAAGCATAACATCAGAACACCTCTAAATCTATACAGCGAGGCAACTCCTTATGCAAGAACAGATATAGATGCTAGCCGTGTAACATATCTGGCAAGTATATTAATGGAAACAGGATTTTCAACCTCAACCAACTATGTTAAGGTTCCTGGTGAAGCTGTTGCAGGTAAAGAATTTGCTGAATACTATGTAGATACAGACAGGTTCTTTAAAATGATACTTGATACATATTTTATAAAGGTTGATTAATTTTATAAAAAATAGTAAAAGCAGTCTCTGATCTTAGGGACTGCTTTTTTTATTTGATTTAACAGTACACACTTGCCCAACACTATGCAATTTGCAGACGATTTTTGCTATTAAATGAGATGTACTCAAACAGCATGGCTATAATATATACAAGCTATGCAATACTGCAAATAAAGGAAGTGGTGTAGTGGCACGACCACAGAAAAAGGGTTTTGATTATTTTCCATTTGATGTTGATTTTTTCAGAGATGTAAAAATCAGGATTACAATGGCAAGGTTTGGTGAGAGTGGAATATTATTATTTGTTTACTTGCTTTCTATGATATATAGCAATGGCTATTATATAGAATACAACGAAGATTTAGCGTATATAGCCTCAGCAGATTTGCAACTAAAGCCAGAAAGTGTAGAGGAAATTATATGCTTCTTTTGTAATCGCTCATTGTTTGATAATACACTTTTTACTAGTGAAAAGATTTTAACATCAATAGGTATACAAAAACGATACCAAGAAATGGTAAAAGCTCGTGCTAAGAAAAACGCAGTAGCTGTAAATAAAAGATATTGGCTTTTAAGTGACGATGAAACAGAAGGATTTATTAACGTGTATTCAGATTTTGATAATTCTAAGAATAACAATAATTATTCCCAGAATAATTATGATAGTTCTAAGAAAAACACCCCAAAGGAAAGTAAAGAAAATGAAAGTAAAATAAATGAAAGTAAAGTTACCACAGGTAACGAAAATAAAAGTGATGTAGTGCTTATATTACCTTGTACTAATGGTGAATATGCTGTTACATCACAGCAACTAAATCAGCTTCAGCATACATACAAAGCTATTGACGTTATGAAATCATTTAGGAAAATGCTTGATTACCTAAAATGTCACCCAGATTCTCAAAGACCCTTAGACGCTATAGAGAACAGAATAATTATGTGGCTTAATGAAGATAATGCAAATGCTTTATCTAAAAGAGAAATGGAAGAAGCTATAGAAATGTCAAAATCAAAGGAAATAAAAAACGATAAAGTAACTGACGCATCGTATGACATCAGCATTTTTGAAAGGTTTGATATCTTTGAATAGTATGAAAAATATGAATTAAGCTCAAAAAAATAGCCGTAGCTCTTTGTTGAGCTACGGCTTAGGTTTTTATATAAGCTTATGATTTTCTACTTATAATCCAATAACTAATCCAGTAAATTACAATTAAAACACAAACAGTGGAAGAAAGAATAGTTGCCAGTGCTGTTTGATTTAATAAATGCAATATAATAATAGAAATACAAACTAAAACAATATAAATGATAAATGAAACGCTTTTTGCTTTATTTGCAATAGCTATGTTACGTTCATCTGTTTCTGCAATTTGTTGCTTTTTTATTGTTTCTGCATTTTTAGTTATCAAAAAGTAATTTCGTGTTTTAGCAATTCCTACTACCACTAGCGAAATACCACAGTAAGAAAAAAAGCTGTTTTCAGGTTTAATAATATTAAATATTACAATCATTGCAATACCTAAAACAATATAGCTTATTGCCAAAAATAATCTCATTTTTAGTTTTTTCTTAAAATCCATAATTAATCCTCCTCAAAAATAAATACATCTTCTATGGTTGTGTTAAAATGCTTGGCTATGTTATGTGCCAGCTGTAACGAAGCATTATATTTGCCATTTTCTAATGAAATAATTGTCTGACGTGTTACACCCACAGTATTTGCCAAATCCTCTTGTGTAATACCGTACTGTTTTCTTAATTCTTTTATCCTGTTATTCAAATAATCGCCTCCTTATTGTAAAGCTAACTTTACTTTACAATAAGATTATATAGCAGTCTTTTTAAAATGTCAAGCTTATTTTACATTTGTTAAATAAAACCAATATATTCTTTAAAGGTTTGTAGCTTTATAAATTTATACACTTTTTGAATATTTAGGCAATTCAATATCATAAAGAAAGCACATATAATATAGCAAGATTACTTACAGAGGAATTTAAAAATCCTCAAATAACAGAATTCTTTTTACCAAAGGATTTAAATCATTTTTGTACAGGCTGTTATGCTTGTATTGCAGATGAAAAAAAGTGAACCTACTCTATTTATATCTTTTAGTTGATTTTTAAATATTGATTTGGTATACTATTCAATGGACAAGTAGAATAGATGTAATTATGTTTATCTATTTGTCAGTTGATTTTTTGATTTGCTTAATAGGTAATAATATTATGAAATATTGTAAAAAATGTAATTTTTTAACAAAGGATAATATAGACACCTGCAATAGGTGCAATAAATCACTAACAGATTTTGAAGCTAAGGCTGATACTCCTGTAATAGCTGTAACAGCACAGGGCTTTGAAAAGGAGCGTATCTGTACAGCTTTAACTGAAAATGATATACCCTTTAGTGTCAGATTAGTTACCAAAAAGGGCGTACCAGTACAGCCAAATGCAGTTGCAGGTAGCAGTAAGGCTATGCACGACATAATTGTACCTTACGAATATTATAATAAAGCAATGGAGCTTTTGGTTGGCATTAATGCTGTACAGCTAAGCGATGACGAGCTTGAAAATCTTACAAAGGCTTTAGATAACGAAGCCAATAATGATGAAAGACTCGATGAGGGCGATTATTTCAGCGTTAAAAACCGAGTAGTACGAATTGTGTCTGCTTTTGCTTTTTTTGTTCTGGTGGCTTTAGTGGTATTTGGGGTAGACGCAATTGCTGCATTGATTAAAGCATGGCTTACATAATCGTATTTTATCTGTAAATAATACAGGGGATATGACAAATAAAATTCATTATAGAGAGTATGATTGATATTAACAGCTTAGAAAGAATTACTATAGTATGTGGACATTACGGTAGTGGTAAAACTAATTTTTCGCTTAATTTGGCACTTGATATGGCAAATAAAGGTAAGAAAGTTACAATTGTAGACCTGGATGTTGTAAACCCGTATTTCCGTAGCTCTGATTATAGAGAAATGCTTGAGGAAAAGGGGATTCATATTATTGCACCACGATATGCAGGTACAAACCTTGATACGCCTATTTTATCAGCCGAGATTGACTCTGTTTTTGATATAGATGATAGAATGATTATATTCGATGTTGGTGGAGAC
>JAXJJE010000230.1:0-7246 GCA_036298405.1 Acutalibacteraceae bacterium | reverse complement strand
ATATACGCAAAAAGGGCGGAGTAAAAACCACCGCCCTTAGAAATACCGAAATAAATTACAGTATATTACTGCTCTGCGTAAACGCTTACACGCTTTCTGTCACGGCCCATACGCTCGTAACGAACTACACCGTCAACCATAGCAAATAGAGAGTCGTCAGAACCACGACCAACATTTACGCCTGGGTGAATGTGAGTACCACGCTGTTTGTAAAGAATGTTACCTGCCTTTACAAACTGACCGTCTGCACGCTTTGCACCAAGTCTTTTTGACTCTGAATCACGGCCGTTCTTTGTAGAACCCATACCTTTTTTGTGAGCAAATAGCTGAATATTTATCTTAAGCATTGTGTTACACCTCCGTATTATTTACAATCATATAGTCTGAATACTGCTCTTCTAAAGCCAGCATATGCAACTTAAAGCCCTGCAAAATATCTCTGCACGCTGTTGCATCCTTTTGAAAAACTCTAAGCAACATATCGCCATTATCCTCGTTAACATCAATTTCAGCTGAAACTCTGATAACCTCTGTAATGGTGTTTGCAACCAGATAAGCTGCTGAGCTTATTGCTGCACATACTATGTCGCTTCCACTTTCGGCAAAGCCAGAATGACCTGTAATTCTAAAGCCTACAAGCTCTCCATTTGCTAAAGTGAGTAAGTTAATCCTAGTCATAATTAAGCGTTGATAGCCTGAATCTTAACCTTTGTATATGGCTGTCTGTGGCCCATCTTTCTCTTTTCGCCCTTCTTTGGCTTGTAAGTAGCAACTGTAATCTTCTTGCCCTTACCATTCTTTAGAACCTGAGCTGTTACAGTAGCACCCTTAACATAAGGAGCACCAACCATTAGGCCAGCATCGTTTGAAAGTGCAACAACCTTGAACTCAACTGTTGCGTCTGCCTCTGCGTCAAGCTTCTCGATGTAGATAACGTCTTCTGCCTCTACCTTGTACTGCTTGCCACCTGTTTCGATAATTGCGTACATAATTAAGTACCATCCTTTATAAAGTCTCGCTATAGCCAAGGCGTTGAATCATCAACTTAAAAAGCCCGCTATATGCGGCTTATAATATTTTAGCAGAACAGCATAGATTTGTCAATCAGTTTTTAAAATATCTCTTGATTTAATCAGCATTTTTACAACTTTCACGACCTATATTAATACCTGTTCAAGCCGATATTGACATCAACAATATGTATATACATATTCAACAGTATAGCACTCGTGATTATGATTATGACAGTGATAGCTATTACCACATACACCATAGCAATCATATACTGCTTGATTATCCCATATCTCGTGAACATTGCCACATCTCTCGCACTGGTTATTATTTGCTAATTGAGCTACCATATTTACTATATAATTAAAGCCCTGTATAGTGCCACAGCCACAGCACGCAACGCTGTGCTGCTCTACTGCACCATTTTTGTATTCTAATATTATTGTACTTAAGCGATTACAACAATTATTAGCATCCTTATTTTCAGCCTGCCAGCTTTGTGTGTTTGCTTCTTTTATTATATTTTTAATATCCTTTATTTCTTGTATAGTCAAATCTCTTATACAAGGATAATCCTCTACTGCGTGCCAACGGTTAGGGTTGATAGCTGAATAAATTTTGCCATTTTTAAAATCAATTAAGTAATGCATATTTTGAGAGTTCGTATCATTTTTTATGTAACAGGTTACAATATCATCATAGCTACAATCCTTATATGACAGCCCTGAAATTCGATTTGTACTCATATATTCAAAATTAGTAACCGACTCGTTTGTATTACTGTTTCGTTTTACGCCGTCAGTTGGTGGCTCTGTTGGAGTTGTTACTGCCTGAGTAGGTGGCTGTGTTGGTGCCACGGTTGGCATTTCGGTTACCTCTTCAGTTGCTTGCTGTGTTGCCTGCGTTGGCTCTGTTGTGTCAGTATTTTCTGTATCATTACCAGTATTAGCATTTGTACAAGCTGAAATTATTACACCTAACAGCAAAGCAGTTTCTAATATCAAAAACGATCTTTTCATATCTACACCTTCATTATTTTTCATAAAACACAAAACGTTTTATATGCAATATAACTATTATTTGTCGCAATACAACATTATTTTTATACAAACATATTATACCCCTGTAAATGTAAAATGTCAACATTGCTAAAAATCAATGTAATTCATACCATTGCTGTTCTAACCAGTAAACATCTTTTCGACATTTTAAATGGTTTTTAAATACTAAACAACCCCTAAAAGCGAAATTCATATCATCGAATTTCATTTTTAGGGGTTTATAGATTTTATTAATTTCAGACAAAGCTATTATTTAGTAGCCTTCTACAACGCCATAGCCATCTATATAGCCAAAGCCGTCTATATAGCCTTCTATATGTCCATAGCCATCTATATATTCGTCGCCAGGCATATAATCATAAACATACACCGTAGTTTCTCCGTCATCATGGTAATGCTCCTCAACAGTACCAGATGGTGACTCGGTTGCAGATTCCTGACTATTGTTACTATTGTTACTATTGTTATTATTGTTATTATTGTTATTATTATTATCTTCGGTTAGCTCTTCGTTTTTCGCTATTTTACTTATTGTTTTAACTAATGATGTAAAATCTTTAATAGCACCACAGCTTTTACACACAATGCTATGCCTTTCTATTTTTCCATTTTCATATTCTATTGCTATAATACTCAAATCATCACAGGTAGAATTATCGCCTGTTTCTTCATCTTTCCAGCTTTGTGAATCTGCATCCTTAAAGGCGGCTATTAACTCTTTTATTTGCTTATCAGTCAAAACCTCATCATCAGAATAATCATTCACAGAATACCAGTTACCAGGATTTGACGAAAAGTAGATCGTTCCCGTTTTTAAGTCAATCAGGTAATGCATTGTCTGATTTGGCTCTAATCTATCTTTAATGTAACAGGTCAGAATATCATCATAGGTATCATCACCAAATGCCCACTCTGCATCTTGCTCTTGAGACAAATATTCAAAATCAGTAATCTCGTCATCTGTACTGCTATTTTTATCGACATCAGCAAAAGGAGAATCCGATTCGTCTTCTTCGTCCTCATAAACAATAAGTATTTCTTCTGTTGCACCCTCGGTTGGAGCCAAGGTTGGCCTTTCTCTTTTCTTTTCTGTTGCTTTTGTTGGTTCTGTTGCCTGTGTTTCTGCTTTTTCGTTACCCTCTTCCTTATTTTTTCCACAGGAACAAAGCACAACACACAACAGCACCACACTTAACAGCACTAAAAATACCCTTTTCAAAATAATACCTCCATTGTTTTTAGCCTCTTATACTGTTTCTGCTATAAACACCCGATAAGCTTTTTGAGCAGTTTTCATCTGACTATCAGCATAGCACTGTACACCACAAAGTCAGGTGAAAAACATACCGAAAAGATCTATCAGAATAGAAACAGTATTAAGCTTTACTCATATAAAACAAAGATAATTCACTTAAATTTACAATTATCTACAGTATACAGCTGTAAATATGAAATGTCAACTAATACTAAGCTTTATATACCTCTTAATTAAAAATAAATTTTAGTTTTCACAATCTATAAACTTATTAATATTTACTATTGAATTAAGCAAATAAATAGGTTATAATTAATTCTATATGATATAAAGGGCAAAGAATTTCTTTATTGCCTTAAATAAGAGAAACGAGGTTTTTTATATATGAAAAAGCATCTTTTTAAGGTTGTTGCAGTGGTTATGGCAATCATTGCAGTTACTTCTGTTACTGGCTGTGGTATGAAACCAGCCACTGTGCCACAAGAAAACAATGTAAAAATCAGCGAATTTAAAGCTGAAGCTACAGGTGCACAGGCTATTTGTCAAGCTATGAAAAAGAAGGAGTACGTTACCTCTGATAATTGTGTAAAAACAAATGCCGAGCTTATTGGTGCTGCTGAAGGCTACCGTATGGACAACGTAAAAGTAAACGGCTCTAGCTTTTCTGTAGAGATTTATGAGTTTAAAGACACAACAACAAAGCTTGCAAAAGGAATTATTGATAGCGTAAAAAAGGATGGTTCCTTTACACTATTTGGTAGAAAAGTAAAATACGCTTATATGTCTGACAACAATAAATACCTTTTAATTTACCCTGACGTAAAGTCAGTGTCTGACAAAGAGAAGGACAAACCAAATGTAGATCGAAAGAATGACGTTTTAAAGCTTGTTAACTCTACAAAGTAATTGTACTAAGCATAAATATCAAACGCAACAGCCACTATAAGGTGCTGTTGCGTTTTTATCTATACTGATTCTATATTATATTAATATACTGCATTCTATTAAAATTGGACCTTTTTCAGCATATTGGGCACCAAATCTGCTCGCAAACCCTTGTTCAGGTTTTATCAGAATTCAGTATAAAAGAGAGGTTTATAATGATTATACTTGCATCAGCTTCACCACGCAGAAAAGAGCTTTTACAGCTTATCTGCGATTCATTCAAGATTATACCAGCCGATATTGACGAAACAATCAGCACTGATATTCCACTGGAAAATTCACCAGAATATCTGGCTACAGAAAAAGCAAGACATATACATCTTAATAATCACTACGACGACATTGTTATTGGTAGTGATACTGGTGTATTTTTTGATAACAATATGCTTGGCAAGCCAAAGGATAAACAAACTGCCATTGATATGCTAAAAGCTCTTTCTGGCAAACAGCACAAGGTTATTACCGGCTGTGCTATTTTTTACAAGGATAAATTTATTTCGTTTTCTCAGACTACAAGTGTTGAATTTTACAAGCTTACCGACTCAGAAATTGAAGCCTATGTAAACACAGGCGAGCCTATGGACAAAGCCGGTGCTTATGGTATACAAGGTAAAGGGGCAACACTTGTAAAGAAAATAGACGGAGATTTCTATAACGTTGTTGGATTACCAATTGCATTACTAAATAAAAAGCTTATCGAAATTCTAAATGATTAATTGTAATTTTTAGAAAGCTTTAAAAAGGCTTTTGGGGTTAAGAGTTGCAAGCCCTTATGGAGTTACGCAATCAATTTGCTTTACAAAACAGCTCACCAACAAGCTCCAGTTTTTCTTACATTTTTACCAGCCAAAAATATTACGAAGCACAGCAAACGCTAACAATACAACAACAACTACTACAGTCAAAATACGTTCCCATTTTTTCAACGTAAGGTTATCATATCTTATATAAAGATATATTTCTCTTATGCACAAATAAGCAATAGCAGGCAACATAAGCATAGTTGCTCTGTTATATTGCCACGCTGAGTGTACATCTCCCTTTAACAGACTTATACACAACCTAGAAACCCCACAGCCACCACATTTTAACCCTGTAATCTGATAAATAAAGCAGGGTATACCAAAGCCAATTTTGTTACATATCAGAAAGTAGGCTAAGCCCACTGTTATAATAACAGCTGTGCTTATGCCTACTTTTTTTAATCTGCTTTTCAATTATCTGAATTAAACGGGTCTATAAAATCTTTTTGGTCATAGCCTTGGTTAGGATTGCTGTAGTAATTATTGGTAAAGTTACTATTGAAATCACTGTTAAAATTGGTATTAAAGTTATTGTTGAAATCACTGTTAAAATTGGTATTAAAGTTATTGTTAAAATTACTGTTGAAGTTATTGTTATTGCTGTTACTATTATTGTTATTAACTGGATAATTATACTGGTTTGGATTGCTGTATGTATTTGGATTATAATTTTGGTTATTATAATAGCTTTGGTTATTGTATGGCTGACTATAGTTATTATAATAACTAGCCTGAGGGTCATAGCCAGAACCGTCATTTCTAACAGGCACATCTATCAGATTATTAACCTCATTCTGAATCATACTTATTGAAACTATACCTAAACCCAAAACACCAAAAATCAAATACATCATACTACCTGCATCTTCTATTGGAATATTACGCATATATTTTGCCTTATCTATAGATTTACCAGCCTGATAATACCAGTATAATAAAAACAGACCACAGGTAAGAACAGAAAACAAAGCAACCAAACCACCACTCATTTTATCCTCGTCGTTTGCAAGCTTTCTGAGGTCATTAGCCAAAAACACAGCCCATACAAATCCATAAATTCCACAGGTTACAAGCACAAGTATAACATTAATTGCTATTTCTCTTTTTTGCATTAAAACCACCTCTTTAACTTTTCTTATATAATACCATATTTCAAAAAAGCACTCAATATAAACCTATTAGCTTTTAGCGATTTTCAAATGAATTATAATTGCAATTGCATTACATAATCGTCCATATAAAAGCCATTGCCAATATCTGCCTTTTGCTCCTCTATAATTTCAAAGCCAAGGTGCTTATACACAGCTATTGTATTATCGTTATATCTGTTTACAGTAAGCGTTATTTTATTCTTAGAGTATTTTTCAGCTATTTCCTTTATATATGCAAGCATAACAGACGCTATGCCCTTGCCTCTGAAATCTTTTTTTAGATATAGCTTACTTAAAAACAAAGACTCCTCTTGTGGCTGTACACCAAAGTAGCCTGCAATTTTGTCATCATCTACAGCAAAGTAATACTCATAGCCGTTATCAAGCTGATACGAAATTCCCTTTACTGATTGAAATTTATCAACCATATAATCAACCTGCTCTACACCTAAAAGTGGTGTGTAATATTCGTGCCAAATTTCGTTACCTACCATTGCAAGAGTAGCTACATCGTTACTTTTAACCCTTATTATATTAATACTCATTCTATTTCCCTCTCATTCTAACCTATAGACCAGCCTCAATTCATACTATGATAAGAATCAGAGTCTCTAAGCCAAAAACTACCCATGCTACCATCCATATAACGAAACGCTACCACAGTGCTATGCTTATCCACATCAATTGAATCTGGCTTCACACAGCCTTCTAATATCAATTCCTCCAGAAACTCCACTATCATCTCTGCTTGCTTCTCATGGGTAGCCTTTTTATATTCTTCAGTTTTGGATAACTCCAACCATCTATCGTCCACTTTTTCACGACGCTCAAGATCACTCATACCATCCGTCGAAACCTCTGTTGGTAAATCAGCTGTTGTCATATCTTCTATAGACTCTTCTACAACTGTTGTTACCTCCTCTGTAGGCTTTTCTGCAAAAGCTGTTATATCCTCTACAGCTGTAGTAGCAACCTCTGTAACGCTCTGGGTTGCAGGTTCGGTAGCAGAGCTCTCTGCCT
>JAXJJE010000229.1:0-5033 GCA_036298405.1 Acutalibacteraceae bacterium | reverse complement strand
TTAACAGGTATGCGTATAGATATAAACACAGGCAGACCAATTATTCGCAATAATACCGGTGGTATGTCAGGTCCTGCTGTGTTCCCTGTTGCTGTAAGAATGGTTGCTCAGGTTGCACAGGCTGTTGAGATTCCTATTATCGGTATGGGAGGTATTTCTACATGGCAAGACGCTGTAGAGATGATGATAGCTGGTGCTACAGCATTACAGATAGGTACAGTGCTTTTCAAAGACCCTTATGCACCTGTAAAAATTAATGAGGGCATTAATAAATTCTTAGACGAAAAGGGAATTAAGTCTGTAACAGAGCTTACAAAGACTGTGAAGTTTTGGTGATTTATGGTAATATTAGCAGTTGATTTAGGTAAGGCTAGAACAGGACTTGCTGTATGTGATAAAAGCGAGCTGTTGGCTTCTCCACTTGGTATGATAGAGGACAGAAATCTGGACAGAGTGGCAGAAAAGGTTTGTGAGTATGTAAAAGAACGTAGGGCAGAGCTGATTGTAGTAGGCTTGCCAAAGAATATGGATGGCACAGAGGGCGAAAGTGCTCAGAATGCCCGTGCATTTGCAAAACAGCTTGAAGAGCTTTTGGGCATACCAACAGTAATGCAGGATGAACGTGGCACAACAATAACAGCCCACAGCTTTTTAAACACAACCGATACACGTGGCAAAAAGCGTAAAAAGGTAGTAGATACAGTTGCTGCTACAATCATTTTAGAGGATTATCTGAATTACCGTAAAAATAACAGATAAATAAAATATAAATAAAATCAGAATACCCCCAGCATAAAAGCTTGCTAAGGCTTTTATGCTGGGGGTGCTTTATATACAGAAAAGCTTTATAGTGGAGTGGTTTGACCTGTGTAAGAACCAGTTGTGTTTAGCTTTAATATATATCTTGTCATATAAACAACATCAATCAATTCAACACTACCGTTTTTGTCAACATCAAGAGCCTTTCGGGTTCTTGCGTCATCTGGGATAAGTGATTTGTTAAGAATGTATCTTTTGATAAGTGTTAGGTCTACAAGTGAAATTTCTCCGTTGCCATCTACGTCACCAATAAGCACAAGCTCTTCTTCGGTTGTATGAACATCGTTATATACAGCAACATACTTAGCGTGAACCTCACCGTTGTCAAGGTCAACTACAGCATCGTCAAGTCTTGTAAATACCTCAACCTCGCCAGCCTTCTGTACTGTAAAGGTTATAGTAGAAACTAAGCAACCATTCTTTTGAGTGAATGTACCGTTTTTAGTATTAAGCATACTATAATTACCATTTGCGTCCATTGCACCCATACCAAAGCCGATTAGGTAGCTAGAGAACTTCATTAAATCGTAGTCCTCTTTAAATGGTGAGTAGTGTGGTGTATAGCCATTTCTACCAACCTTTAGCACCTGATTTTCTTCTGGTATCTGAATAATACCCTCCTGATTAGGAGTTTTCTTTGTGCCAACAGGCTGGTTGAAATATGTCCATGTTACAAAAGCCTGTACCTGTGGGTCAGTAAGCTTAAGGTAAACATCATAAGTAAATGTATCGCCAACCTTTACTGTTATAGGCTCACGCTTATTATCGTCTGCAAAGTGGATAATAGCTGTGCCAGCCTCTGTAGGAGTAGTAGGTGTTGTTGGAACTGTAGGCTGAGTAGGGATTGTAGGCTGAGTAGGTTTTTCAGTAACCTTTTCATTGTAAACAGCTACATAGTCAGCGTGCACCTCGCCATTGTCAAGGTCAACTATAGCGTCATCAAGTCTTGTGAATATCTCAACCTCGCCAGCCTTCTGCACTGTAAAGGTGATAGTAGAAACTAAGCAACCACCATCTTGAGTGAATGTACCGTTTTTAGTATTAAGCATACTATAATTACCGTTTGAGTCCATTTCACCCATACCAAATCCGATTAAGTAGTTAGGGAATTTCATTAAATCGAATGATTCATCAAATGGTGAGTAGTGAGGTGTATAACCATTTCTGCCAACCTTTAGCACCTGATTAGCCTCTGGTATCTGAATACTACCCTCTTGGTTAGGAGCTTTCTTTGTACCTACTGGTTGGTTGAAGTATGTCCATGTTACATAAGACTGAACCTTAGGGTCGGTTAGCTTTAGGTAAATGTCGTATGTAAAGGTGTCACCAACCTTTACAGTCATCGGCTCACGCTCGTTATCATCTGCAAAGTGGATGATAGCTGTTGCAGCCTCTGTAGGTGGCTGTGTTGGTGGCTGTGTTGGTGGAGCTGTTGGCTTTGTTGTAGGCTGAGTTGGCTCTGTGTATGTAGAGCCTGTGATATCCATTGTCATTTCGTCCACATATATATGTGGACCAGTGCTTACGGCGTATCGTACAAATTCTGGGAAGTAAGCAACAAAGGTTTGCTCATCGCCCAGAGATGTATCCTCTGATACGTGGAAGCTCATTGTGCAATACTCGTCGCCACCCTCTGTAGTTGTAAAGTGCATTCTGTCACGCATATCCTTAAATTCTGCTGATTCGTAAGAGAAGAATTGTGAGAATACAAGACCAAATGCGTCCCAAGTAGGTACATCGTTCATTCTAAATGCACCGTCATCAAAGAAGATATCTCCATCGTCCCAGTATTTTTCAATTTTCTCTTGAATTACAGGGTTGAATGTAATATCATCGTTATATTCGAGTAGAGAGGTTTCTCTTTTTGGAATGTACTTACCGATAAACTCGGCTTTATTTTTACCAAGAGGAACCTCCATATCACCACCAACTCCGAACAATTGCTCGATGTTGTCTTCTTCTTTAAGGTCATATCTTAAAGAAAGTGAGCTTGTGTAAGGTTCATCGGTAGACTTCATTTTGATTTTAATCTTAATGTCGTCGCCACGATTTGCTTTAATAGTGGTTTTCTGATCCATTTTATATCCAAGATGTACATCAGTTCGATCGTTATCTCGGATATATGAATAGAAGTTAAGCGTAACAGGATCAGCTGCTTCGCTGACTTCGGTTGTTGTAACAGTCTGTGATTCTATCGTGTTACTGTTTGCAGCCCCTGCATTTAACGAGAACAAGGGAGAAAAGCACGATGTAGCAGTAATTACAGTACTTAAAACAACGCTAAGAAACTTTCTGTTCATATAAATTTCCTCCTTTATTTTATAGAAAATCTCACCAACTTAATTATATATCAATACAAATCCTAATACAATATTTATACCTTTAGGCAAAGTATTTTCGTTTATTTGTCCTATCAAAAATCAACTTTTTATTCATTATAGATAAATAATATTTTACAATAGTGTTTAATATAGATATAAAACTATATGATAAATAAAGGCTGTTACTTGAAGCTTTGTTGTATTTATGCTATGCTTAATTAGTTAATTATGTTAAACAGGAGGAGTATTATGAAATCTCCATTAGCAGACAGAGTAAGGCCACAAGCTCTTGATGATATTGTAGGTCAAAAGCATTTAATATCACAGGGTAAGCCCCTGCGTAATATTATAGAAAGCTCAGACGAAATACCAAATATGATTTTTTACGGGCCATCTGGTGTGGGTAAAAGCACGCTGGCTACATATATAGCAAAAAGAACCAACAAGCTTTTGCGTAAGCTTAACGGAACTACTGCCTCTACAGCAGATATTAAGGAGCTGGTTGCACAGCTTGACACCTTTGGTGGTATGAATGGAATTTTACTCTACCTTGACGAGATACAGTATTTTAACAAAAAGCAACAGCAAACACTGCTTGAGTATCTTGAAAACGGAACAATTACGTTAATAGCGTCTACCACCGAGAACCCATATTTTTATGTGTATAATGCGATTTTAAGCAGATGTACAGTTTTTGAGTTTAAAACTGTACCACACGACGAAATTGCAAGAGCAGTAAAACGTGCCTTTAATATTATGGCTGACGAGCTTAACGAAGAAATTACAGTGAACGATGAAACTGTTAATTATATTTCATACGCTTGTGGTGGAGATGTAAGAAAATCGCTTAACGCTGTGGAGCTTTGTGTGCTGTCTACATTACCAGAGAATGGTGCAAGAGCAGTAACTTTGGAAACAGCCAAGGAGCTTACACAGAAAAGTGCAATGCGTTACGATAAAGACGGTGACCAGCACTATGATATAATGTCTGCATTCCAAAAATCTATGAGAGGCTCAGACGCAAACGCTGCTGTATATTACCTTGCAAGGCTTCTGTCAGCAGGCGATTTACCGTCAGCGTGCAGAAGATTGCTTGTATGTGCCTGCGAGGATGTAGGGCTTGCATACCCTCAGATTATACCTATAGTAAAATCCTGTGTAGATATAGCGTTGCAGGTAGGGTTACCAGAGGCAAGAATACCACTTGCAGATGCTGTAATAATGGTGTGTAACGCACCAAAAAGTAATTCGGCATATAATGCAATAAACAGTGCTATGCATGATATTGAAAAGGGCTTTGTAGGTGATGTGCCACGACAGCTACAAAATATGCACTACGATGGTGATGATAACCCTAATAAAGGGCAGTTTTACCAGTACCCACACGATTATAAAAACCACTATGTAAAACAGCAGTATTTGCCAGACATACTAAAAAACAGACAATACTATGAATATGGTGACAATAAAAACGAACAAGCCTTTGCAGAATATTGGAAGAGGGTTAAGCAAGAAAAGTGATACTGTTGCATTTTAATTCTAGCGTTTTAATAAAAGAAGATAAATTGTAGTTTATCGGTCAGAGTTGCACTCTGGGGTGCTTATAGCATAACGCTATAGTTTTATTGTTTATAGTTAGTTTGTACTGGTTCTAAGTATTTTTTATAAGGGACGCATACAATGCGTCGGTGTCTTACTTGCTTTTATAGCAAGCTTAAATTTAACGCTCTTACAAACTAATCTTATAATATATAATTATTATTTTAACAGTGCTCAAGCCGCACGGGCACTTACTTTCTTACAAAAGAAAGTAAGCAAAGATTGTAAGGGAGGGAATTTCGAAATCCCCTCCCTTAACCCTCCCCACACGACCAAAGGGGGACAAAGTCCCCC
>JAXJJE010000228.1:0-6798 GCA_036298405.1 Acutalibacteraceae bacterium | reverse complement strand
GTGTGTCATATATTTATATCCACCACCCTCATAGGATGATTCGGCGATTTGAGATAACATATCTTCTGTTGCACCAAGCTCACGGAGTGTTAGTGGAATACCAAGCTCCTTTGCAAAATTCTCAAGGCAAGCAATACCTTCAAGAGCGATTTCATCTTTCGTTTTGCCATTGGTATTTACATTCCATACATTTTCTGCAAAGCGAAGAAATTTATCAATACCATCCTTATAGATGTATCTGTAATAAGGCATTGAAATTACTGCAAGACCAAGTCCGTGAGGACAATCGGTATATGCACCAAGCTGATGCTCAATGTCATGAACCTCCCAATCCTGAGTTTTAGAAAGCCCTGTAATCTTATTAAGTCCCAGCGTAGCACACCACATAATATTACTGCGTGCTTCGTAGTCTTCAGGATTTTCAACTGCTACCTTTGCACTTTTTATAAGTGACTTCATAACTGCTTCAATTACATAATCAGTTGTGTTATCATCATCACCCGAAAAATACTGCTCCATAAGGTGCGACATAACATCAAATACACCACTAACCATCTGTATTTTAGGGACTGTGTATGTAAATTCCGGATTTAATATAGAAAATTTCGGATTAACCTCTGGACCGAATACTCTGCCTGTTTTTATCTTTATTTCTTCATTTGTGATTACACTGCCACCGTTCATTTCTGACGCAGTGCCTGTCATTGTAAGAATTGAAGCAACAGGAACAGTTTTATTATCAACCTCTTCAAAATCAATCCAATATCTCTGCCATGCGTCACCCTTTGCGTATGCCGATACAGATATTGCTTTTGCACAGTCGATAACCGAACCACCACCTACAGCAAGAATTAAATCAATATTATTTTCACGAACAAGCCTTCCACCCTCAAGCACCTGTGCATAAGAAGGATTTGGTTTAATTCCTGCAAGCTCAGTCACAGCTTTACCACAGGCTTTTAATATTTTTACAACTTCATCATAAATACCAATTTTCTTTATTGAGTTCTTTCCGTAAAGGAGAAGGATATTTTGCCCATAATTATTCAATTCAGATGGCAATTTGCTCATAGCTTCTTTTCCAAAATGAATTTTTGTTGGATTGTAATAAGTAAAATCGTGTAACATAATTATTCCTCCCGATTTTTAGTTGATTTAAAATCTATTTTATTTTGACTACTTGTTAGTATTTGTTCTTCTGTCTGCTAATCTCCTTCAAATCTTCTATAGCCAATTCTGGTGCCATCGTATGGAACATCCGATAATTTCTTTTCATAGTTCCCACTGGTGCTTTCTTATATATCTTTGCACTATCTTCATGGGTGTAATAATGCCAATAACGATAAATATATCCCATCCAGTATAAGATGTCTTTTGAATAAACATCACCTTCTGTGGTTATTATATCTCCTGAAATAGCCACAAGCTCTTCCAATAAATATTCTTCACCTGCCCACTGCATACGATTATATGTTGAATCCAGTGCCTTTGCTACATCAGAGATCATAAATGTTTTTACAAAATTTTCACTTCCATAATTCTTATCGGCAGAAAGCTCGAAGAGTCTTCCTTGAATGTCACATAGCTTTAATTGAAGCTCATCCATGATTAAACCTCCTTCAATGCATTATCTAACAGCTCGTCAAAAAACTTTCCTTCACGGCGATAATCCTTGCAAATCTTATTTGCCAAAGATATACCATTAGTACGATTTACACCAGCTATGTCTTTCAAAAACTGTCTTTCCAAATAAGACAGCTCCACCTCACATTCAATTTTTACAGCATTACATGCTTTTTGTGTGATTGCAACATATTGCTTTCCAAGTTCCAACGCAGACAAACTATTTACTAATGCAGCATCCGTAATATTTCCAAGAAAGAAATTGTCAATTACATAGAACATTCTGTCATCCGCAATGCTTCCTACAATCATATCCTTGTTATTTGTCATATCGTGATATTTATTATAAAAAGCTGTTCCTTTGATTTTATCCATTCTTCCACGGTGATATGCCACAATCATTGCCCATTCCAAATCTACTGGAACATCTAATATTTCTAATTCATCTACAGCAATAGAAACAATATATAGCTTTGATTTCTCGTAATCACAGATAAGGGTAAGTGACTGGCTAGGCTCTGTTCCCATATAAAAGCCTTTTCCAAAATCGCATTTCGTACGGCTCTTTGGTTCAATATTTCCTTTGATTCCAGATTTAGAGCCATGATATAGCAACACTCTGCTTTCATCTGTTTTTATGGCTTCTGTCGCTACTTTTATCTTATCAATCACCATATCATATACTGGTACGTTATTTATTTTGCATAGCTCATATAAGGTGGATTGTGCAAGTTTGTTTGGAACTGCACGTCCGTTTTCCCAACGATTCACTGTAGCAAAGGATATATTCAATAATGTAGCCAATTCTGTTTGACTTAGATTCAAAAACGTACGAATTTTTTTAATTAGTTCTTTCACAAAATCGCTCCTTTGTATAACAATGTTTATATTTAAAATTATAAACATTGTTATATGTGATGTCAATAATACTTATATATGACTATGTTTTTAATCCAATAATTTTATAACCTTTTCAGCATTAAAGACCACTAAAGCATTTGTGCATAGCTTTTGGTGGTCTTTTGAGGAAATTATTTAGCTAGCATAGTCTGCTGTAGTCATTGTTTGTTATGGTTATTTTCTGGTAAAATAAAATTTTCATGGTTATAGTTTCTATACTCTTTCCTTGAATTTTACGGTAAGTGAAGGAGCTGACTTCTTTTCTGTTATGACATCATTATAAATGTCGGGATGATTAAACTGAAGCTTCTTGTAGTCGGTGCTTCTGCTATTTCTACCCCTGTAGGTGAGATTAAAAACACCCTTAGTTGCACCTTTAACAATGCCTTTTTCTGAACCACGCATAGCTTCAATGATGATATTGCCATACACATCTCGCTCTGAAGTAAGAACTTCTAGGCTCTTCTTTAGGTTTGAGATTTTAGCATTATAATCTGCGAACCTTTGACAAGCAATTTCAACTTCTTGATTATTAATTTCTATAACAAACTCGTTATCTTGTTTCTCAGTAAGCTCATTAAGAACCTTTTTATCAGTTTCAGGATTTTTACCTGAGATTTCTGGAAGTTTATCACCTTCTACAAAATCTATATAAAAAGCTTCTATTCCATCAAGAATAATTTCTTCGTATGCCTTATCTCGTGAGTAAGTACGGGAAATTATACTATCCCCCATTCCATCAGCAATTAAACCGTTAATTTCGTCTTCAGTATATTCTTTGTCTAAAGGCAAACAGTTAGCAGCCAATATACCGATTTGTGAGTCTTTCATAAAGGCAACAATGGTTGCGTCTCTATCTCCAAAAAGGTCCTCCCCTACTAGCTGATAGGTAGATAATTGCGAACAGTAATCGATAGGTATAGTTGGTGCATAGGAATTACCCCATAACGCATACTCTGATTCACCTGTGCTTGTTTTTATCTCAAGCAATCGCATATCTCCGTTTGTATCAACTATAATACGGTCAAAATTTACGGCAATATAAGGGTATTTTTCATTAATCACCATTTTAGAAATAATCCTTACATCAAGACCTGTTAATTTTGCGTAAATGCCAGCAACCATATCTTCTAAAGCGTGTCCTGCTCGAAGAGCTACAGTGTTATCGTCATATTGATATATTGGATTCTTAATTTCCTTTGAAGTACCAAGTAAAACCTTTTTACTGTGAGCAAGCTTTCTCTTATTGGTATATTTACAGGTGTCATTTATAATCACTCCTGCATCTGAACCACCACAAAAGTAAGCTCTAAAAGACTCCCATTTTTCTATTGCCATCTCTTCCGTATCTATTAAATAGAGGTGTCCTTCTTTTTCCCAATCTACTCCAGATTTGTTTAGAATGTTTTCAATGTCTTTATTTGTTCTTTTCATAAAAATCTCCCTTTTTTTAAGCAACAAGCTCCCTATCTGTTCTAGAAGGGAGCTTGTTTGTAGTATTTATTAGATTTTAGAGTCTAGCAAACTAAACTCTTTAGCACTCAAATTGCTTATATTGACAATCTTATTTTCTAGCTCAATATTTTTCTCTTCTGAGGTGAGTAAGAATTGTGTTAGAAACATAAATACTTCAAAAGCATTAGATTCATCTGTTCCAAAAGTGTAATCAAGCTCAGTTTGAAGCTCATCACGGATTTTTTTGCTAATCTTAAGGCGTTTCATTAGATGATTAGCTACCTTAGAAGGGTATTCTAAAGCTATATCTTTTAACTTATATATTTTATCTATTCCTAAATCTATTGTAGGAATAAGATTATCAAGTTTCTCAAGAACCTTTTTCAGCGGAGCTTCTCCTAAGTGTGGTGCTTTTATAGTGTTTGCCAAAGGTAACACCATACCATCTACAAAACATCTAGGAAAAACATTAATTCCAGATAAGGTTACATCAGAGGTAATAACATCAAGATATATTCTGATATCGGAAAACGCATAAGAGTGTCTTTTTAGTTTTTTCTCTATTGCCTTTTGCGAAGTATTGCCTAACTGGTATGTAGCATAGGTTTTTTCTATACTATAAGCACCATTAATAAACTCACAATCATACTTTTCCTCTAGCTTAGATGAAATTTTTTCAAAAATCTCATCTTGGCGAACTGGAACATATTTGTTGCTATGAAAAGCAAGATAGTAGCCATCTCTTATCAAAACTCTGATTCCCTTATGAGGATTGCAGTCATGTAAGCCTTTGTTAAGAATATATACTTTATCTAATCCATCTACATTCTTTGAATTGAAAAATTCTGCTGATTGAAAGCCAGCTCTGGTCTGTAATCCAGAGTAACCTAGATAATGAATAGGATACATTGAAAAATCAGCAAGAGAAGGAATATCGGCTGACATAAACAATGTTTTGTTGCCTTGAAGAGGGTCACTCATGCCGTAGGATTCTTGAACAA
Organism: Acutalibacteraceae bacterium; assembly: GCA_036298405.1. Taxonomy (GTDB): domain Bacteria; phylum Bacillota; class Clostridia; order Oscillospirales; family Acutalibacteraceae; genus CAG-964. The sequence goes on along the minus strand of JAXJJE010000228.1, from coordinate 1,819 downwards.
TTAAATCCTGACCTTCAATTTCAATCCATTTTGAATTATATTCAACTTCATTCAGTTTATTTAAAAACTCAGTTTTATTCATTGAAAAATCCTCTTTTCTAAAACAAAAAGCAACCTTAAAACACTTGTATGCTTTGGTTGCTTTTTGTTTGTTTTCTTTTTACGCTATTAGATTAAGATTAAAATGGTAAATCATCATCTGTTGGCATTTCGTAATCGCTATAACCACCATAATTATTTGCTGGAGGGTTATTGTACTGATTATTACTTTGTCTTGTGTTATTTTGTTTGGTGTTTTTAGTTGTGCTTTGTTGCGAAGAATTGTCGTTCTTTCTATCGCCAGTGAAGTAAACATTGTCTGTTACTACCTCAGTAATGTAACGGTTATTACCATCTCTGTCCTTATATGAACGAGTTTGTAATGTACCATCTAATGCTATCAACTGGCCCTTAGAAAAATACTTGCATACAAATTCTGCTGTCTGTCTCCAAGCAACTACATTAATAAAATTTGTCTCTCGTTCAGAGCCTTGCTTTACATAATTACGCTCAACAGCCACAGAAAAGCTTGTAACGGATAAATTTGAAGTGGTTGTTTTTAACTCTGGGTCGCTTACCATTCTTCCCATTAAGATTACTTTGTTTAACATTATTTTTCCTTCTTTCTGCCTGTTATCAGGTCTTTATTTTTTTACTTGCCAGAAATGACTAATTACTGGACTTTTCCTTTCTAAATTAATTTATAAAAAAAACACCTACTTGATGTTTTTTCAAACAATAAGTAAGTGTCATTAACAAAAATTATATAGCTAGAAGCCTTTACTAAAAAAGGATAGAATTATCCTCTTAATTATGACAAACTGTGTTTGTCTTCAAGTCTCTCTTCAAAGATGAAGTGAGCTAATTCAAATACTCTTAAAGGTATTTGAGAATAAACTAAAATAGTTTAAATAACAATTTCATTCTAACATATAAATTGTCTTTTTTCAAGTAAAAAGGAAAAGCACCACATTTCCGAGATGTGGTGCAAGCAAAAAAATTAAGCCTTTTCAATATGAATAGGCAGAAAGAAAACTAATAGATTGAAAAATCTATTAAAACCTACTTGTCTAACGACTTCCCCCGATAGGCAATCCCCCTGAGCAGGCAAGGTTTGTTATAACTATTTAATTATACTGTAATTAATTGTTTTTTTCAATACATTTTGAGTTAGTTTAGAAAAAATACTGCTTTGGTTTATATTTAAGCCTCTTTACCACTATATTTTGTAAAACCAAAGAGTGATTTCAAGGCTGTCAGTAGGTCGTTTTTGAAATCAGTTCTAATAGTGTTATCTATTCCAATATGCATTCCAAAGTGTCAAATTGAGACTTTGGAGCTTTCGAATTGACCCTTTGGGAATAGTCTTTATCTACATAATCAGTGTTTAACAATAGATCAGAAAAGAATATTTCTAAAAGCTTTGGTGTGGAAGGAACACCTTTTGACTATTATAATAGTTGGTTTTTGCTAATACATTGCGAAAATCGCAAGAGTTTTTCTCAAAAGCATTGTTATTTATATGGAAATCAAATGTTTTTATATACTTATCAATTTAAGGCGTGTTTTGACCTTTTGTAATGGTACAACAGGATGATTTCAATATTCTTTTTTCAGTTTTTTTGAATCCTATAACCTCGGGTATAAAGATTAATCCTATTCATACAAGTATATATGCAGATACTATTACAATTGAAAAGATTATAAAAAAGACCTGTTCATCAACTATAATTCTTGTGAATATGGAGATTTCAAAATGGTTTGACAAATACAAGCCATC
>JAXJJE010000227.1:0-2057 GCA_036298405.1 Acutalibacteraceae bacterium | reverse complement strand
ATCGCTATACTCTGCTTCGTCTGAAAGTGTAACAAGGTTACAACGCAAGGTTACATCTGTATCCTTTAAATCTATACCGATACTTGCAGCCTCAAGTGGAGAACGACCTGAATAATACTTAGCAGGCTCGTAACCCATAACAGAAAGATTAGCAACATCACTGCCATGCTTTAATCCCTCTGCAACTGTTTTTAACAAACCAACCTCACTATATTTTGCAAGCTCATTCATACAAGGCTTATTTGCCACTGTCATGGGTGTTTTATTATCAAGTTGTGCAACAGGAGTATCTGCCATACCGTCACATAAAACTACTGCATATTTCATTTTTATCATCCTTTTTTTACAAATTTACGTTATTAATTATATACCTTATAAATACAATATTCAAGACCTTTTAATAAAGCTATATAATAGAAAAACTCCGTATCAACGACTACGGAGTTTTTCATTATTAGATTAAATTACCATTCAGTGCTTTTGTTTTCTGCATCATCTTTATTCCAAGGGTCTGTATTATCATTCGCTTTATCGCTGGTATTATATTCAGAGTTTATACTATCAGCTGTATAATTTCTGTTTTGTCCCTGTGCGTTTGAATACTGTCCTGCATAGCTTGTACCAGCATATTCTCTATTTTGACCCTGTGCTGTATAGGCTCTGTTCTGACCCTGTGCGTTTGAATATTGTCCTGTATAGCTTGTGCCGGCATATTCTCTATTTTGACCCTGTGCGTTTGAATATTGTCCTGTATAGCTTGTGCCAGCATATTCTCTATTTTGACCCTGTGCTGTATGTGGTTGTTGAGCTGTATTACTTTGGCCATACTGCTGTGCAGACGAATTACCATATGTATTATTTTGTGTTCCTGCATATGTTTTATATGAGCCAGCATAGGTATTATTGTAACCATTGCTTGCAGTAGAGTTATGATAGTTAACCTTAAACTCTGCTTCTCTTACTCCCTTTTTGCCTGCTAGTGCACTATAATATTCTGGTAAAAACAGTAATATACCAACACCACCGAAAACAGCTGCAAGTATATATGCATATTTATTTGACCCAGGCTTAACATTAGATAGATAATATGGTATAAAGCATTCTCGTGCTTCATCTTGAGAATAATTCATATCACCAAGTGCACCAAGCAAAATTTGTTTATCCTCATACTGCATATTTTTTACTCTACCTATAAATTCTACCTCTTGATTTTCACTCTTTGTTTCATCATAAGAAGCAAAAATGTCTTTTTGAGCATCATCATAGGTTTTAAACGGAATAATCTCTTTATTATCCAGCAATAAAAAATAAATATATGCACCATCATCAGAACGAGCAACTGGTCCAGCCCACTCATCTATATTACCCTTGTACATATCACCTAATTTTATGCTTTCAGATGTTAACGCATGGTAATCATCTAATTCTCCGTTAAGCTTTAATGTGGTAGATATACCACTAACTAAAAACATAACTGCTGCAATAAGAAACAGTACTCCTGTAGTTCTTCTAGAACGAAACACTCTAATCATAAATCTTCTCTCCCCATTATATTTTATTTGTAAAATGCATTTATCCTATCCCCCACTAATAAAAACTTAATCACACGCATTTCCAAGCTATTATAACAGTTATCAGCATATAAAGCAACATTAAATTCTAATATTTACATTGATTTTATCAATATAAATTCATACAAATAAACGCATATATTAATATGTAACAATTTTTTAAAAATCAGGCTACACTATGTGCAACCTGATTAATTAAATACATTTAACAATAGCTAGCAAGTTTTTAATGTTTTGCATTTTCTCCACCTGGGCCGTCACGACGTTCTTTGTTATCAGATTTTTTTAGTCCTGTGCTTACCCATTGATTATTAGTAGCAGTTTTTTCATTATTTTTATTATTATTTGGATTTTGTTTATTATTTTTATGACACATATAATCACCTCTGTTTTAGTATTACCTGTTAAGGGTGATTTATAAATTGTAGTTTGCAGGGGCTTTGCCCCTGCACCCCACCAGCCTTTGAAAAGGCTGGACCTAAACTT
>JAXJJE010000226.1:0-2610 GCA_036298405.1 Acutalibacteraceae bacterium | reverse complement strand
TTCAACAGGAGTATATGCTTCGTCAGGAGCTTCGGTGCCACCAAAACCAAAGCGACCCCCCATAGCAACAGGCTCTTCTATAGCTTTTTCTGTGTTGTTATATGTACTTGTTTTTAGGTTGTTTTTTTCGATTTTTTCATCAAGCTTGGTTATTTGGGTATCTAAATGAAGTATAAGTTTCTCTAAATAATTTAGTTTACCGTCAATTAAAACTAATTTTTCATCAATACTTAAATTTTGATAATTATTTGAATCTGACATAAAAATCTCCCTTATATAAAAATTATCACCCAAAGAAAGATATCTCTAAAAATGAATACATCAAAATCAAAGACATCTTAACCTTGGGTGTAAAATTAATTACTCATTATATGGATTAGTAGATGTATCCTGTTGGAAACCAAAACTTCCACCTGTTTGTACAGGTGTGTTATTTTGAAAATTATTATAACTAGCCTGTTGTGGATAATCGAAATTGTTGTTTTGAGGAAAACTTCCGTTATATTCAGGGATAACAGGACTACCCTGATATGTGTTATATGGATTAGCCTCGTAAGGATTAGCTTCTGGTGTTGTAGATGGTGTAGCATCAGCTGAATTAGAAGAATTTTGATTGTTTGTTATATTTTTATGTATCTCTGCATAGCTTTGCTGACTTGCACCAGAAGATGCTGAATAGTTATAGTTTTTTAATGAGTTTTGTCCACCATAAGTTCTGAACGCACTGTTAACAGTTACAGTTTGACGTTTAGTTGTTGCAAATGACTCTTTAATAGCAGTAGCAATAATACCTTTGTAAGAAAAAGCAACAGAAGCCATTGTAGCATGATAGATAGTATATAAAATTACAATAACTAAGTGAATAGCAAAAATATACTGCATACTTTTTAGTATATCAATAAGACCTGTTTCATTGAACATCTGATAAAATTCATTATTAAAAAGATCATTAGATGAAATTAGTGAATGTGTAATTATACCGAATATTACATATAAAGCAGAATAAATACCATAAAAAATAGAACAGATTACTGAAATTACACCAAAGCCTGATGATGTACCATAAATTAAAGAGGTACCTGTAGCAGAATGCTTTACAGCACCTAAAAACTTTGTTTGAAAAACGAAATATAAAATTATAATAATAGCAGGAATCAAAGTTATTGCAAGCATAATTAGAGCAGAAATTATATCAGCCTCAGCAAATGTTACAATGCTAGGATATATAACTAAAGCCACAGCTAAAACTATAAATATGATAGTTTGAACAAATGAAAAAATATAAAGTAATTTAACTGAACGTAAAGGTATTACCGATGGATTTTCGCTTGCTGAACGAATAATAATATAAAGAAGTGTGATTGGTAAAATTAAAGATACAAGAAATACTATAACAGCAAAAATATTAATAGCTCCACCTATTAAATTAGAAATCATATTAAAGTCTTCAGCTTCTTCTGAGCCTGGGGTAAGACCACCAAATGTTGTCATTACAGTATTAATTATAGACGAATAGTACTTTTTATACAGTATAATAATAAGACTGTTAAAAACAGCTAAAAGTAAAGAAACTAAGAAAAGAAACTTAACAGATAGCTTTTGCATAAATTGCTTTACATATGCAATGTTTTGTAGCTGGAGTATTTGCTCTCCAACTGATTGTGGGTTATTCATTTTTGACCTCTCCTTATATAAAAACTTACATATATTATATAATTTATAAGGCTCAAAAACAAGTATATTTAAGAATTTTATGACAAAATAAAATCAATAAAAAACAGGTTGATTTTGTATCATATATACTATAAAAATTTATAAACAAAATTTGTGATTACCTATAGTACATATAACGTCTTTTGAACATATCAATTTGTTAACGGTTTTAGATGGGTTATAGTAGTAGACAGCCCCATTGGTAGGATCCCAACCGTTTATAGCATCATTCGCAGCTTTTATTGATAAATCAGAAACAGGCTCACTTATTTGTCTATCATTTACACAGCTAAAAGCTGATGGTTGAAAAATTACACCAGATATTGAATTAGGAAAAGAAGGGTGGTAAATTCTATTTAATATAACAGCTCCTACTGCTACCTGACCAATGTAAGGCTCATCTTTTGATTCTGCAGATATAATTTTTGCAAGAAGGATAATTTCTGATTGAGTGAATTTACTATTAGTACTGTGTGAAGCTGAATCTGAATCAGAAATTGTTTTCTGTCCAACAATACCGTCAGGGTTAAGTTTATTATCGTTCTCAAAGGCTATAACACGTTCTATAGTTTGTATACTGAATGTACCATCAATTTTATCTTTGTAATAACCTGAAGAACTTAACAATTGTTGTATGCCGGTTACTTTATATCCAGTAGAAGTATATTTAGATATAGCATAGGCAAAATTGAAAGAAAAAGAGATAACTAATGATATAGAGATAAATAACGTAAGTGATTTTAAAAAGCTTCGATAAAAGAATAGCATAATAAACTTCCTTTAATATATAGTAAAGATAGTATTTCAAAATATAAAATAGATATTACAAAAAAGTTTAAAAAAGGTGTTGACAAACGCACGCAAAAACGATATAATAACAAAGCTGTCGAAAACGGC
>JAXJJE010000225.1:0-7630 GCA_036298405.1 Acutalibacteraceae bacterium | reverse complement strand
TTGATACTGGTCGCCAATTCTTTCTGCGAATAGATGATTCTCATAAAAGTCATTTCCTCTTGCGTTGTAATGTATATCATAGGCAAAATTAGATATTGCTTGTAAACGACAGGCTATTTTCTTAACTAATTCAAAATCCATTGTATTTCTCCTTTATACAAAGTTATATACAAATTCATCTGAAAAGTCAAATTCTTTCTCTGCAAGTTCAATATCTTCTTTTGTTTCTATCTCAATAGATTTTGTTGAACACTTCCCTTCCTCTACGTCATTTTCTTCTTCTCTTTCGTGAAGAGCTACTTCCCAAAAAGGATTGTTCAATAAAAACATTACCATCTTTATCTGCGTCTTTTCTTTAAAACGATTTTCAATGATGTAAATCTTTCCAGCGTAGTCTCTTTTTAACTCTGGATAAAATCTTATCAAGTCTCCTGTAACGTTTAAAGGAAAAGAACGTATCTTCTGTCTATATCCCAAGACAACTGTTTGAAAGTCTTGGTTTGTTATTCCTATTTTATCAGATAATCTTTTGACAGTAGCAAAATAAAGATTGTTATTCTTTTTATTGATACATAGGTATAGATTTTGTTTTTTCATTTCAAATCCTCTAACATTTTCTTTAATTTCTTTTTAGCGAGCCTCTTTTTAACGTGTAATGTAACATATATTTTACCATTATCAAAAACAGGCTTAGAAGCTTTTGTATATTGACTTATAGCTTCATCAGTAAATTGTTTGAGTTCTTCTTCAGTAGATTCTGATATTTTTCTCATTTGTTTAACTCCTCGATTTTTTGCATAACACACTTCGCCGCATTTACATACCAATCTCCTGCTATATCATTTTCACAGCGGAAAATAAAACTTTTAGCTATATCCAACTGTTTCTTGGTTTTCTCCAATTCTTCAATCGTGGACAATAAGACATCACTTGACCTCTTTCCGTCATTAGTAGTGGATAGCTCATCTTGGCTTTTTATGGTGTTAGGATTGTGGCTCATCTCTTACTCCTTTTAACTAAATATTTATTACCTAACCAAACAATAGGAACAGCCCACGAAAGAAATGCTAAAAACAAACCAACAAAGAAAACACCATCATACTCTAGTTTATGTTTTTTGCACATCTGAAAAGCAAGACTTTCTATCATTATAAATGCAACACCATAACCAATTATATATATTAATTCAGCAATAGTCATCTCTTTATCTTTCCGCAATAAATACATTTCCAATAAAGCTCATAATATTTACAGTCGGGATTCCAACATTTCTTTCTGCGACAGCTTCCGTTTTTGTTGCACCTTGATTTTAATAAAACCTTGTGAAACCCAAGCCAACATAGTATTTTTCTAATCATTCCTTATTCTCCGTTTCAAATACTTCTTCTACATCTCGCCATTCGTCTTTATATGTATCATTTTCACATACCTCATATAACTGTTGTAAGACTTTTGTTCCGTCTTTTTTAACTAACCACCTAAAATGATTTGTCGGACTTTCATATATAAAACTATTCAACGAAGTTGCCCAAGATATATTATCACTCATCTGTCTGCTCTCCAAATAGTTTGTTGTAATATTCTTTCTTATCAAAACCGTTTTTCTCATAAGGCAGTCTTTCATCTACAAGTTCGGACTTCTTTTTGTTGAAAAAGTTAAGTCTTATTTCCGCACAATATAAAGTTTCTTCATTGTTACAGATGTTATTTAATCTAGCTATAACTTCGTCTAGTCTATCGTCTTGTTCTATGTTTACCACAATGTGCTTATAATCCTGCATTATTCTTCTCCTAATACTTGGTTAATTTTTGTAAGTAACTTGCAAAGCTTATCTTTTTCAAAGTGGCAACTGGCAAAATCCTTTTCAATCGACATAATATGTTTGCACTCTTTCAGCAGTTTTTTGAGTTTCTTGTTTTCCTTTGTTAAACTTTCATAAGATTGAATTTTAACCATTAACTTTCTCCTAATACTTGAACGATTTCGGCAAGCAAGTCATCTTTTAACTCCTTTCAAAAATAACTGGCTGACAGCTAACACAGGATTTTGTCTGTCATTTATCGGAGTAAAAACGCACGTCTGCGTGTTGCCCCACTCATACCGTCTATGAGTCTGCTTGCGTGTTTCCACCAACCCTCTCCGCACCAGTTTTATCATTTTCCACCTACCTTTATTAAACTCTTTGTCCAATCATCAGCAGGAGGTATGTCAAAGACACTGTTGTCAATCATACCAGTACCAGTAGAACTGTCAACCTCTGTATGCCATTGTTCTCCACAGATGAAAGGCTTTTCACTATACCACCACCACTCTTTGTCTTTATCCATAGCTACCCAACCATCACGCATAAAAGGTATAATATCTTTAATGTCTATCATCACTCATTCTCCGTCTTAAATAAATCCGCAACATCAATTTGTGAGTTGCACTTAAACTTATATATTTTAATAAAACTTTCTTGGTCAAACTCATACGGCTGATATAATTCACCTGTCTTTTGGATATATTGAACAAATCCGAAATGTACACCAATAACGTAGGCTTGCGAATAATCATTTTCCCATATTTCTCCTCTTTGTGGTGTTTTCATTTTCATTTCCTTTCTCCTAATTCTCTTTTTAGAAACTCAATGTAGTTTTCTTGGTTTCTAAATTCATCATAAGTAGGTACTTTTGCTAATACTCTTACTACGCCTTTTTTGTCACTGAATTTCCACTCATTTGTAGGATATAGATAATCTATGGTGTGTGTTTCAAACTTAGCGTGTTGTATATAGTACCAACCGCTCTCAAGCTTTTCTTTTATGTAAAGTTCAGTTAAATCACTCATTTGTGTTCTCCATAGTAGCAATTTTCACATTCAGCATATCCTAGTCCAGCGTCATTGTGAATATGTCTTGAGGTATAGCAATCGCCATATTTCACCTTTTTGCCACATATACAACAGGAAACCAGCTTATCTAAATCTGTCTCAAGTAGACTAGCACCTTGTGGGAGTTTATAAGATATATATCTATGCTCTTCTTCAATCCATTTATTTGCTTGCATTTTCCAACTCCTCTAATTCTTTGAGAAGTTGGAGTTTTCTTTTGCTATAATATGATTCTTTTCCATTCGTGTAGAAAAAGTTATCAGCAATTTCTTCTGTTCTTTTCCAGTTTTCAAGAGATTTTAAATCTTGCTTTATTTGTTCCGCTGTTCTCATAATCAAGTCCTTTCGTTTTGTTTAATTACACATATAATATATTAAATTATTTTATATATGTCAAGAGTTATTTTTATAGTTTTCCACAATAAATATATCTTTTATATCTGACCTTGACGCCATAACGATTATAACTTTCTTCCCAAACGTCTCTTATATCATAACCACGTCTTAACTCAAAAATCTTTGCGGATAATCTTGTTATTCCTAGATTTTTAAAAGCTTCCATTGAGGTTATACCTTTATGGTCTTTCATATACTGTAACACTATAAATTCTTGATTCATTTTATATCTCCTTTCAAGTTAATTGTTCCGTTTTACATAATATGTTTATAATAATTATTTTAATATGTCAAGATATTTTTTTATATTTTTGTGCATTATTTCAGCACTTCTGGATTTTTTGAATACTACATTCTCTTTTGAATAATCTGGTCTTTTTTTTCCGCTTATGAGTATTCTTCTTTCTATCTCGTCATTGACTAACCAAAATATCCTTTCTTTGTACTCATCTTCTGTTTCGTCTGGTAAAATGGGGTTGTTTTTTTCTATGAATCTTCTGCTGTCTTGGACAACTGATTTCATTCGGTAACTTTCACAATCCTTAAACAACTCCATCTCCCTTCCCCCTTTTTTTAGAATAATATGTCAGGATTTTTTGAAATCTTATCAAACAGTTCTATGAGTCTATCTATTCTTTTCCAAATCTCAGGGTTTCTTGGTGTTCCTCGATTGTTTTCCCAATTATATACAGAACAGACATTACTTCCTATTAATTTTGCGAAAGTCTTTGCCGATAACCCTAGCTTTTGTCTTGACTCTCTTATTTTTTTACTTACTTCAGTCATACTTATCTTCTCCTATATGATGATATATTCCATTTTCATATTTCCATTTTCGTTTTTTGTTCACTTCCCATTTTTCTTTTGCCTTTCTAAGAAGTATCGACTTGAATCCAAAATGTTCAGCAGTTCCAATTATTGAACTTGCAACCAATAATGCTGATTTTGGAGCAAATCTATATATTCCACAACTCACCAATAAACCATCTGCAAGTTCGTCTTGTACACTGAAAATATCATCAGCATTTTCGCATTCTTCTAATTCTTCCTCAAGTTTTAACATTTGAGTTCCAAGAGTGGCAAGAGGAAACAGTTTTTCGTGTTCCTTAGACATCCTTTTCAGATAGTGTTCCATTTAATTTTCCTTTAAAATAATTAATTTTATCTTCTATATCAATTATACTGGGTTTATAAATATCGTGGCTATGTGAAACAATTTCCTCAATATCTTCTTTAGTGGCAATTCTTTTTAGTAAAGCTCTTTCTTTTAATTTCTCTATAAGGAAATAAGAGGCTGTACTATGAATCTTGTGTATGTGGCAAGAATAACACAAAGCAACACAATTCCGCTCATCAAATTTATATCTATTACTTCTTTTGCGACTTACTATCCAATGGTGACTTTGTAGTTTTTTAGGCTCGCCTTTGAATGCACCACATAAGACACACTCGTTATCTCTTTGTCTTACATATTGAGAACATAAAGAATCTAGTTCATCAAGTAATTTTTGTCGCTTTGTTTTCATCTTATATATCCTTTGGGTTATAATGCAGTAATCCATTTTCTTCTATATATTTTTTTCTATATTTAATTAATTCGTCTTTGTTGTGAGAGTATTTTGTCATTGTTTTACCTTTATTTTTCACTCTTAATCTATATATCCTTCCTTGAAATATATCTATTCCTAAATTATTTTTTCGATTTGCTGATTGAACAGTTCTATCAACCCAACGACAATTATCAGGACTATATCCTTTGTCATTATCTTTTCTGTCTATTGTTAGATTATTAGAATATCCATTTTCTAAAGCCCATTTTATAAAATTCTCTGCACCATTTTTTCCTAACCATTCTTCACAAATATTTATTCCTTTTCCACCATAATATCTATAACAACGACAGTTTGGATTATTACACCTTTCACGCATACTATATAATATTTTCACTAATCTTGTGTTAGTCATTCCGTGTTTTTTATAAATCTTTTTATCACACCCACAGTTCTTTATTTTCCCTTCTTTTACACTATCTATTCTTGCCGTTTTTTCTTTTCCACATTCACACCTAAACTTCCAATATGTTTTATTATTTCTTATGTGAGAAAAACATATTGCAGTAAGCTTTCCAAATTTTATTCCCGAATAATCTTTTCTTCTATCTGCCATTTATACTCCTTATATAGTCTTTTGTAAACCCTCTACGATTTAAATATTCCATTGGCAATTCTGGGATTTCAAGATTTCCATTTGTTTTTTCTATCCAAAAAGCAGAAACTTGGGTTATATAGTCACAAAATTCCTCTACTGACATCTTTCTTGTAGTTTCGTGTCCGAAAATCTTTTTATTGATTTCGTGTACCAGCTCTGTTGTATAAGGAAGTTCGTGTTCCCCATATGTCATTCCAGCTTTGTTTAAGGTATCTCTTACCCAACTATTGAACTCAAAATAATACCTATTCTGTGCATTACTTCTTGTTTCAACGGTTTTGGTTACCTCTAAACTGACCTCTTTTGCTATTTGGAGTAGGTTAAGTCCGCATTGTTTAATGACATTCAATGCTTCCAAGAAGCCTTGTTCAGAGGTAACCTTTATCTTCATTTCTTAGACTCCAATAAAACTAGTTGTCCGTCGAATTGAGATATAACAATATCGGTCATCTTTTGGCCGTTATTGTCCCTTGTTCTGATTTTCCCTTCCAAGTATACTAAACTTCCTTTATGAATAAGTTCAATAACTTTTAAGAGATTCTGATTAGCAACGAATATATTATGCCATTCTGTTGCTTCTTTTTTCTCGCCTGTTGCTTTGTCTTTCCAAGTTTCAGAAGTAGCAAGCGAAAATGTCGCATATTGATTATTGATTATTTTAGGCTCTTGCCCTAACCGTCCAATCAATATAACTTTATTTAGTGAACTCATCTTGACTCCTAATTTAATTCTTTACCAAGTTTTGAGATTTTCTCACCGAGTTCTGAAATCTGTTCTCCAAGATTTAATTTCCTGAACTCTTGTAATTCTTCATATGCTTTAACACTTGCTTGTGCTACATCATATATTTCAAACTTGTTCTCAAAAGATTCATATAGAAGTCCAGATATACTAACAGGGCTTCCTTTTACTGCAACTATTGTCCTTTTGCCTTTCTTTACTAACATAAGACAACAATCACTTTCATCTTGAATATTCTCTATTCTTTTTCCATAATCTGACAATTCTTGTTTGTTTTTTGTATCTTTCTTTTTAGTAATCATACTTGTTCTCCTTAATCTGGGTAAATTATTTTAACTAGCTGTTTGTAAAGTTTTGGGTCTATCTCATATTGACGAGCTTTTAAGTCGCCATAATAATTAGCTGGTCTTTCTTGTTTTACAAGAAAATCTGCTATTTCATTTGGGTCGCTTGGTAAAGGCTCTTTGAGATAATGCTTAGTTTTGTCTTTTGCAGACGCTTTCGCACCATCATCATCTTGAGTTTTAATTCCCAACAATACGAATAATGAATATCTTCTCATATAAGTAATTGCACTTCCTAAACTCTGAGGGTCAATATCATCTACGTATAATGGTAAATCACAACTCAAAACTTGTCCTGATGTGTGTATAAGTTCAGAATGTACCTCATAACAAGGGGATTCATACTCTCTCCTGCTTGTCAATGTTGGGTTTCCATCTTTGTCTTTGTGTATGATAACAGCAGAATCAGAACGTTTTATCACTGCGTCTGTTCTTCGTGTTGTTGATAGTAATATAAAGTTATTTTCCTTTATTTTTGGCTCAACTGTATCTAATAGCTTTACTAATTCAAGGTATGAATAACCAAAACCTTGAGCATTTTTAGTCAGCGTTCCAATACTTTCTTTTAAATTATTGAAATCTTCAAAAAAATCTATTTGTTGAGTAGTTTCTTCAACTGTTTTTCTAACAGCTTTCTCTAACTCTGTTTCTTGTTCCATATAAATCTCCTTTGTAAATTGTTACATCACGATAATAATATATTTTATATAAAAGTCAATAATATTTTTAGTTATCCAACATTTTCTTGTCGATAACTTTTACCCTTCAACTCAAATATTAATGAGTCTCCAGTTAATCTGTCGTATATTCTCTGTCCTAAGATTCTTTGTAGTTCATTCAATGAATTATTGCTTATTACAATAGTAGGCAAGCAATCCTCATATCTTGTATTGAAAATCGAATATAGTTCTATTCTTTCACTTTCTGAGCCATATTGTACCCCTATTTCATCAACTATTAACAATTGACAAGATTTGTACCTATCCACATCAGAGCCTAGCAATGATTCACTTTTACTCCATTCTTTTCTAATTTCATCAATTATTTCTTTTACTGGCCTATATATAAC
>JAXJJE010000224.1:0-9477 GCA_036298405.1 Acutalibacteraceae bacterium | reverse complement strand
TCTCTTTCTCAAAACTAATCAAGGTATTATTTAAGCTCTTCTTTTCTGAATTTGAGGTAAGACAAAGCCGTTACAACTGCCAGACCTGTTACAGATACCACTACAGAAAGAATGATGTTACCTGTGCTCACATCACCTATAAGTAAAAATGTCTGACCTAAAGGAGTGAACTTTAATAAATCCAATACCCATTCTTTGTCCATAAGTAATTGCGCAGTGAGATTAAGTGTAATCATAGAAATAGTATTTACTGCAATGGCGGCACCAAGTTTTTTAAGCAATACAGAAAATAAAAAACAAAGACTAACCCAAGAAATTTCAGCAAGCGTATATGATAAAATACGCATAACAATCTCACTGAAAAAGGCATCTGTCAATATTACTGTACTTTCTGCAAAAGAAGCGATGGTAAAGCTTGTAAGCATTGTGCTTATACAAATAGTTCCAACTGCCAATGAGAAAGAAATTAATTTCGCCACAATAATGCTAAACCTGCTGTTCCCAGCCATAACAGCAGATTGAATTCTACGATCCTCAAAAGCACCTGTTACATGAACACCTGCAAAGACACTTATTAGAAGCAGAAGAGATGAGTTAAGATCATTACATCCTCGCAAAAATAATTCAAAACCCGAACATTCCTCTAAAGTTGAAGTACCTATCATAAATCTTGAGTTAAATATAATAATTGCTACCAATATACCCCAGAACACTTTTGAACTGAAGGTCTGTTTCAATTCCCATTTCATCAAATTTTTCATTCTTTATTACCTCCAAGAAGCTCTACATAATAGTTTTCAAGTGATTTTTCGTATTTAGTAAGAAGCGTTACCAGAATATCTGCATTAAATAACCACTTCGCAACATCTTTCATATTAACATTATCATAAATCTTAATAGTTTCGTTTTTACTTACGGCGGATTTAACATCGTGTTCTTTCAGTACTTTTAGTGCATCTTGTGTTTGAGCTGTTTCAAGAATGATATATGCCGAACATTTTTCGTCAAGCTCTTCTTTTGAAAGTGTTTCAAGTATCTTACCTTTTGAGATAATAATATAGTCTGTAACAAGCTGATAAAGCTCTGTAAGAATATGGCTTGAAATAAGAATTGTGATACCATCATCTTCACATAAGGAACGCAACAACTCACGAACATCTACCATACCCATAGGGTCAAGACCATTTACAGGTTCATCAAGAACAAGAAGCTCAGGGTTGTTTATCAGAGCCATTGCAATTCCCAGACGCTGTTTCATACCAAGTGAAAAATCTTTGACCTTTTTGTTTTTCACGTCAGAAAGACCTACTCGTTCCAAAATTTGCTGAATCTTTTCGTCATCTGTCTGACCGAAAAGCAACTGCTGAAGTCTGAGATTTTCAACGGCAGTTTTGTTTTTCAATAGTATAGGTCGTTCCACCAAACATCCCATATTTCTTCTTGCTTTTTCTAAGCCCCTCTGAGTTGATTCTCCAAACAGTTCCACTGTTTTTGGTGCAATGGGTGTAAGTCCTGTTATTGCTCTGATTGCAGTGGTTTTACCCGCACCGTTTTCGCCGATAAAGCCGTAAATTCTACCTTTTTTAACCTCAAAGTTAACATCGTCAAGAGCTACCTTTGAGCCGTATTTTTTAGTAAGGTGACTCATCCTTAATATTGTATTATCCATAATTCAATCTCCTTTTCATATACTGTAAAATCTGCTTATCAAATATTTATAAAGTTAAACAACTGAAACCAGATAATAATTCCTGTATAGCCAACACATAGAGCTGACCAGATAAACTGTTTTACTTTTTTGCTTATTCTGATTTCTTTGGCTTTAAGAGTATTTTTAACAAGCACAACTCCATTCACCAAGCTGATAACCCCAAGCACTGTCGCCATAATACATGAGAAAACTGCAAAGGAATAACTCTGAGCTCCTAGCATGCCAATTAGCAGAAATAGAATCACGCCCGATACACCCTGTATCAACTGCTGAATAACAATCAGTTTGTCAGCTTTTGTGAAGCGTTTTTCCTTTTTCATAATTTTACGGATTAAGAAAGCAACCACCTTTAAAACCAGAATCAGCAAACAAAAAGCACCGAATATTACAAACCCGAAAAAGGCTATTGTGCCAAAAATATTACTATTGTTCTGAATATAATCCGTGCTCATCATTTCGAGCTGTCTGTTGCCGTCTGAATCAACACTTTCATACAGGAAATTATTCAAACCGTTTTCAGATGTTAAAAGCCACATCTTGTCGCCGATATGAATCATCTGCATACCTCCTGTAAGAGGCATATTAAAAGTATCTGTATCTTCTGTTTTTGCCACAGGTAACATTTGTCCTGCATAACGAGTGGCCATCGCAAAACCACTTACAATGTTTCTTGAAGGTGTATAAATTCCGCTAATGTCTGAATTTTCTGTAACGGGATAGTTCTTCACAAGTTCGCTATCTCTTATGTCACCGAATAATAGACTTGCAAGTCCTGTGCAAAATATTGTTTCTCCCTGCTCATTTGTCATCACAACAATACCTAAGCCTGTTTCGGGATAAAATTGTAAATTTGCAGTACAACCCATAGTGTTACCGCCGTGACCCATAGCAGAAACTTTAAACTGTGAAGTCCACAAGCCATGGCAATTCTTAGGAATATCACTGTCTCCAAAAAAGGTAGTTGCGGTGAACATTTCTTCTCTTGTTTCATTGCTTTTAAAAAGTGGACAGTCCTCAGCCACAAAAGCCTGAGCAAATTTTGCAAGGTCTTTTGTAGTTCCTACAGCTGAGCCAGCTGGATATAACTGCACCCATGAGTTACAAACCCCAAAATCTTCGTTGTATTCTTCCTGTTCATATCTTAGGTAACAATTTAGCTCTTCTCTCTTGTTTCTGACCCATTCATTATCTTCTCTATGCATACCAATTGATGTATGCTCCATCTTAAGAGGCTCAAAAATATTCTCATTCACATAATCTGTATAAGACATTTCGCTGACACGTTCCACAATCAACGCCGCAAGTGCTGTTCCCAAGTTAGAATAAGCAGTATGTTCTCCTACGTGATATGCCTGATAACATTCGCAGGCCTTCACTGCTTCTTCAAGACTGCCATAAAGCTGTTCTTCAGTAGCCATTTGATTTTCATACACAGATTCCTGAAATCCTGCGTTGTGGCTCATTAGGTTGAGCATTGTAATAGTTTCGTCTTCGTACTGTAATTTTGTAAGAAATCCTTCGGGCAGATATTCTCTGATATCTTTTTCAAAACTCAGTTCACCTTGCTCTTTCAACTGCATAGCAGATACCCAGACAAGAAGTTTTGAAACGCTACCCCATTCATACACTGTCTCTTCATCTGCCAAAGTTTTGTTTTCAATATCAGAATACCCGTAATAACTTTCATGGATTATTCCGTTTTTATCAAAAACACAGGTACCGACAGATGCAAGACCCGCTTCATACTCTTTGATATAGGCATCAATCTCTGTACCGATATCATCATAAGCTAATCCCGACGGTGTAGTTTGCTCTGCCGCATACACATTCTGTGGGATAAACAGAATAAGCGTTAACACCATAGCAATCATTGAAATCAATTTTTTCATATTTCTTCTCTCCTTTGAAATTTTACAAACAAATGATATACCTCAAGTCTTAAGACAAAAATTGATTAACATTAACTGAACATTAAAAACACAAAAAATAAACACCTATCCAAAGATAAGTGTTTACTGAATTTAATATTTTGTGTTATAAGGTCTACAAATTGGAATTTCTTCACTTTACTTACACGCAATTTACTTCATCTAGTTTCTCTATCAATTCATACAGAATGGCTAAGTATTCTAATGGTAATTAATACTGTTCATTAAAGACTCTCAAAATGTCAGCACTGTGGGTCAGCATTCGTTTGCACAAAATCGGCTTGTAAACCCTTATCCACTTTTTATCAGAGTTTAGTATTAATAACAAACAACCTAAAAAAACACAATAAATAAAAAAGTGCTCAGAACTTAAATTTGTTACGAGCATTCTTAGTGGCATAGGCAGAGTGTTTCCTATTATATCCACAACTAGTACCAGACCAATGCATGTGATTTGGGAGAAGATGTCGAAATGCAAACGCGCATAAATAAGCCAATATTTTAACCGACGTTAGAGTATTAAAATTACTTTTTGTGGCTTTGATGCTTTATTGATGCTTTGCGTTTTTTACATTACTAGCATATCCTTGATTATGATTTGATACTATGAAAATAAGACTGATGCCAACACTTATGTTTACATCAGTCTTTTATTTTTTGTATATTATCTTTAAAAATTATCTTTGTCAACTTAAATCTCACTATTTAAAACATCAAAATTTGAGTTTCATAAAACAAAGATATATAGTTTGTTGGTAAAGTAAAGTTAATTTTAAATTTGCTATTCAATACCACGATAGCCATGCTTTTCAGCGTTGCCTAATAAATATAGAAAAGCAAAAGCCGGAATTCTTAGCAATTCTTTTCCACTCGGAGTATTATGAACACCAAAGTCTGTTGCTGATTTTGTTACGATGATCGCAGCAGACGCTTCCTCACACAATTCTACAATTGCATCATCATCTGAGATAGGAGCACCTTCTCGATATTTTACTTCAATCAAAATATTTTTGATGTTTGGATAATCTACAATAATATCAATTTCCTTATTCTTTTTGCCACCTCTAAAATAACCAACAGAAGTAGCGAATTGATAATAAAAAGCAGCAATGTGTTTGTATACAGCTGTTTCAACTATTTTGCCCATCCCCACAGGATCGGTCATAATAGCATCATCCATTAACACAGCATTTCGGATAGCTGCATCTGCAATATATATTTTAGGTTTGGCTTTCAAAACTTTTTTACCAGCCATATCTACAGGCCAACTTTGATAAACTAGATTTGCACTTTCTAGATATTGGATATAATTTTCGACAGTCGTTCTAGATACGCCGTTTAATTCTTTAGTTATTGCTTCAATAGACACGATATCAGAAGAAACGTTACACAAATATAAAAATATTCTCTCTAACTCAGTTGCGTTTCTGATATTGTACAGGGATGGTAAGTCGCGTTTTAGTACTTTATCTACAACATCTTCTCTCATTATTTGCTGTGCCATTATATCATTATCAGCTAGTGCAAGCTCAGGAAATCCACCAACTCTTAAATAACGCATAAAGTGGTTTTGAACTTTTGAAAGTTGCAACATAATTTGTGTTCTTTCGATCTGTGATTTATTCAACAGAGATGTTGCTTTCAAATTTTCTGGTATTTCAGGTTTTTCTACTCCGATTAATTCACAATATTCATAAAAAGAAAGCGTAGGCACTTGGATAACAGACCATCGTCCTGCCCCACTTTCTTGACTTCCTTTAATTAGTGCAGGACTTGCAGAACCAGTAGCAACTACTCGAGTGTCTGGTTGGGTATCATAGATAATTTTTAGCCAACGATCCCAATCCTGTGCATATTGGATTTCATCAAAGAAGTAATATACATCCTGATCAGCGTAAATATTTTCGTGATAACACTCCAATACGTCTTGGAACTGACTTAATTTAAGCATGGGATGATCCATAGAGATAAAAACTATTTTTTGTGGTGCTACTCCTGAATTGAGAAGAGCTTCTATCATCTGGTATTGGATAGTAGTTTTACCCACTCGTCTTGTTCCAGTTAAAATAACTGTTCTGCGAATATCTTTTTCTTTTAATCGTTTCATTGCTTCATGAAAAGCAAATCTTTTATATGTTTTAGTCATTTTAGGATTAACTAAACCCATTTTCCACCAAGGATTATAGGCAGATAAAACTTTAAGGATGGCATCTTTAGAAATAATTGACATATAATAATCACTCTCCTTTACATTTATTTTACCCTAAAAAACAGTTTCAGTCAACTATTATTCGTAGTATACTTATAATTATTATACGCTGTTATTAATATTTAGCTATCACCGATCTAAACTTAGGTTATGTTTGAGAAAATAAGCTTTGGATGATTTTGTTTTTCCACAATTACAGTATACGCCATTTAGGAGACTTCTTCACCGAGGTCTCCTTCTTTTTACAAAAAATTATTTTGTCTCAATTTGTTAGTAAGACGCCTCTTTAATTCTTCTAATATTAATTTTATAACTTTATACTATTCTCTGTTACTTAATGCTAGAATAGCTTGCTAAGGATAATTTTCTAATAACGAGGGTAAATTACAGAGTAAACTCTGACGATAACACTAAACCTCTTTAATACTAAACACCTTTTAAAATCTATAAAAGAATTTTGAGTACCATCGTGCTGAACCAACACTAATTTTTATCAATTAAACATTTTTTATTTGTTATATAGTATTTTTCGTTATTTTGTGATATATTATAGTAAATTGTTATGTTGTTTTGGCAGTAAATACTATGAACGAAGAATTAATTAGTAAAACGACCTTTTCTGAAGTTTATAAGATTATGAACCATAAAGATGGCGAAATTCGCAAATGTATCAAACCTATTATTGATTTAGCCTGTTGTTTTTACCGGGATTGGCGTCTACAACATTTAAAACTAGTAAATCCCTGTCCGATTATATGATATATGTTGATGTTGGCAATGTGATAGATAGTGAAATCGATTCCATTAAATCTGCATTCAAAAACACACCATAGGACTTTACTTCTCGTACTCAGGACGCACAGATTTCTCAGGTGATAATTGTATTTTCTGCATATTTTGATACTATAAAATTATATCTGCCAGACGATAATAATGAGATTTAGCTAGAGAAAAAAGTAAAACTCACCTTAGTACTTAAAACCATTGATGAATATAACAAACTTTGTAATAAACAATGTATTATAACATTAATATTGATTATGGACACAGTAGCTAAATTTTGATAATTTAAGGAAAAAATAATTATGAGCAACTACTACGATTTAACCCCTCTTAATCTTGCCCTTGACGCTTCTCTTGAACAGTTTATAGAATTATACCATTACACCAAAAATGTATATCTAAAATTAATAGAAGACTATCCTAAGTTAGAGTTACATAAACAAAGCGATAGAGACTTGTTAAACTTGTATGCGATTCCAATGATTATTTCTGAGTTTGAATGTTTATTTTTTCGTCGTCATAGGATGTTTACAAAAAAATATAAAAATATAGAATTAACCCCAAATCACTTTAAATATTTTAATTTTTTTGATGATAAAAAGGTTAGAGAATTCGACTGGTCGATAGAATTTCAATTAAAATTAGTGGAAATGGGTCTTAAAAGATCTGATGAGGTAGATGTTAATAGGGATAATAATTTTAGATTTCAAGAAACTTCAATAGAGATAAATCAATTTTTATATTACTTTAGAAGTGTAGTTGTTAGAGCTATCTTTGAAAAACAAAAAGAACAAGAACCTTCATATACAATTTTTCAAGCATCAAAGGATGTAGGTAATCAAATTAAAGAACGTATGATATTAAGACACAGTGAATGTAAAATTCCTAAAAGTAGCAATGTTAGCTTAACAGATGAACCATTGTATCTTTATGATGTATTAAATAACATAGGTTGCAAACGAAACAAACACGAGTTAATTCCAAAAAGATACTATATATAACACAATGATGGTAGAAATATAATTGCATTGCCAGTTCATTACTGTAAAACCTGTAAACGCTATCTATGTGGAAGGCTTTCGTTTTCTCTTTATAAGGATTTTTTTGGTAGGTTTATAATTGAAACTTGTGACTTGCTTTTAGGAAGGGACGATAGTTGGAGTTTAGATAGTGAATCGAAGTTACATCGTTTTGGTTACAATGTAATAAATGGTAGGTTAAGCAGTTTAGAACGCAGGAATATTTTAATATCGTTATTAGAAAGTAAAAAAATGAGTTTTTTTGAGATAACTGCTACAATAGAACAAAATATACGAATTTTTGAGGGGAATTATAGAATGTTTAAAGCAATTGAAAAATGGCGAAGTGATTTAAGGTTTATAAATGACTATGTCCTTGATAAATTGCAAAGTAATAAAACTTAATAATAGTTACTATCGAATGCAAAAAATTAGTAAGCGTCAACTCAAACACGCATAGAAGCCCTCAGAAGAAGTAGTGTTGTATTACTTCTTCTGAGGGCTTCTAACTTGCAACATTCAGGTATCTGCTCTGACCAAGGAAGATAAGTGCTTACATCACATTCCCATACTGTATTTGTTTGAATACATATGTCAGAAATTTCTTAGGCAATAATGTAGCCTTGCTTGTTGCTGTTGTTCACACTGGTACATAGGTGTGAGCTATCACTGCTTGCACAAGCTATATATAATTGTTGATGAAATCGTTCTGTTAACAGTATTGGAAACAGTAAATTCTTTCTGCTTATGACAATCGGCTTAGAAATATTGATAAAGAAAAATATTCATAAGCTAAAGCAAGTATAATTCCAAGCACATCTTAAATCTGCTGTAGCACTCATACTGGCATAGGCAGAGCGTTTCCTGTTATATACACAACTGCATACAAACACACATAAACAGCGGGATTGTAGGTTTTTAGCTGAATAAAAAATTATGTTGTAAATTATTGTATCACAGAAATTAGCCACAGAAACAAAATGCTTCAAATGTGCTAGTTTTTACAAGTAATTATAAGCAGAAATTTGAGAGAAAAATTTAAAACCTAACCTTCTGCTTTTTTTATTTTATTTATTAACACCCATTTTAATTCTTGTCTACTTTATTGACTGTTATCCAATTACTTCCTTTATCAAAAACATAATCACTATATTAAAGAATCATTCTTTACCTCCAATATCAAAGGGCGTTCCACAAAAGTAAAACGCCCTTCGTAACGAGTACCATTTTTGTACTCATTATACGTAAGCGTCAATTCAAGCACGCATAGAACCCCTCAGCAAAAGTAACACAAGATTACTTCTGTTGAGGGGCTCTTGATTTGCAACATTCAGGTATCTGCTCTGACCAAGGAAGATAAGTGCGTACATCCTTACCATACTGGATTTGTGTGAATACATACGTCAGATATTTCTCTGGTATAAGTTCATGAGCTATCGCTGTCTGTATAATGCTATATATGATTGTTGATGAGGTTGCTCCATTAATGGTGTTGGAAAACAACCAATTCTTTCTGCCTATAACAAACGGCTTCACGCTTTGCTCTGCAAGATTGTTACTTAGCTGAATTCTTGCATCCAGAAGAAAGCTACAAAGAGCTTCTTTCTGATTTACGACATAGGTGATTGCCTTGCCTACACAGCTTTGTGGCAAGATTTTGTCCTTTACAGAATTTATCCAAGTATAGAATTCATCAATTATCTACTTAGATTTGGTTTGTCTTAACGCATATCTTTCTTCAATAGACATTTCTTGCTTATCTGCATCCTGCTCTAAAGCAAATAGCTTACACAGATATTTTTCTCCTGTTTTTGCTATCTCATTGTC
>JAXJJE010000223.1:0-3081 GCA_036298405.1 Acutalibacteraceae bacterium | reverse complement strand
CGCTTGAACTGAAAAAGGGCGATTTTTACGCATTGCTTGGTGGCAATGGTGCAGGAAAGAGTACCACGCTAAAGGTGATTTCAAATATTCTGACAGCATATAGAGGAAATGTAAAGGTAACCGGAAGGCTTGCACATCTTCCACAGAATCCACAGACACTTTTTGTAAAACGCACAGTACGAGAGGATTTGTATGAGGTGTTTAAGGGTAATAAAATGTCAAAGGAAGAAAAGGACGAGCAGGTTGCAAGAGTGGTGAAGCTGTGCGAGCTTTCTTCGTTTATAGACCGTCATCCGTATGACATTTCTGGTGGTGAGCAACAGCGTACAGCACTTGCAAAGGTATTGCTTACTTCTCCTGATGTGTTGCTTTTAGATGAACCTACAAAGGGCTTTGACGCAGAGTTTAAAGTCAGCTTTGCAAATATTCTCAAAAAGCTATTAAGGCAAGGTGTAACTATTCTTATGGTAAGTCACGATGTAGCTTTTTGTGCTGAGTATGCCCACCATTGTGGTATGTTTTTTGACGGAAATATTGTAGCAGAGGGCACACCAAGAGAGTTTTTCTCTGGCAACAGCTTTTATACAACTCCAGCAAATCGTATGGCAAGGCACCTTATACCAAATGCTGTAACAGTTGATGATATTACATATTGCTGTGGTGCAGAAATCAAAGAAGAAGTATTAGTTGATGAAACAATAACACCACTACCACAGGTTTCAAAAAGAAGTGTAAGCTTCAAGCCGAAGCCACTTCCACTGTGGCGAAAGTTGACAGCTTGTATTTCAATGCTTGTTACCTTTGCAGTATTTCTGTATGCAACAGGAGTAACAGAACTTTCTTCAATAGTAACTTCATCAGGTATAAGTGAACAAGGCTTTGACCAGCTAAAGCTATATATAGTCTTGTTTGTGGCTTTATCGATATTTATATTGTCAATCGGCAGAAGAAGTGAACCACCAGTTATGGTGCAAGCTGATAAACAGCACCGAAAGCTAAATAAGCGAACTATCGTTGCTTCAGCCTTGATTTTACTTTTTATACCACTCACAATTTTTACCGGAGTTTTCTATCTTGATAACGATTACTACAGCATTGTAGCTTTCCTTGTATTGTTAGAATGTATGCTACCATTTGTGTTAGCTTTTGAGGGAAGAAAGCCAAAGGCACGAGAGCTTGTTACAATAGCTGTTCTGTGTGCTATTGGTATAGCAGGACGAAGTCTGTTTTTTATGCTACCACAGTTCAAGCCTGTGCTTGCACTAACCATTATTACAGGTGTAGCTTTAGGTGGAGAAACAGGCTTTTTAGTTGGTGCAGTTACAATGCTTACATCAAATATGCTGTTTTCACAGGGACCGTGGACACCTTGGCAGATGTTTGCAATGGGTATAATCGGATTCTTAGCAGGTGTGCTGTTCAAAAAGGGCTGGTTAAGAAGAACCAGAATTTCACTGGCAGTATTTGGTGCGTTAAGTGCTGTTATTATTTATGGTGTTGTAATGAATACATCATCAGCATTAATGTTTTCACCACAGTCAATAAAGCTTAAAATGCTACTTCCTTATTATGTTACAGGCTTGCCTATGGACTTAACCCACGGATTTTCAACTGCGTTGTTCCTTTTGCTTGTAGCAGAGCCTATGCTTGAAAAGCTAGACCGAATAAAAGTAAAATATGGTTTGATTGATTGATAAAAGCTTTATATGTTAATAAGATGGATAAACATAGTCTTGTAAGTGCTTATCTTTTTTGTTTAGAGTAGATACCTGAGTATTGCAAATTTGAAAAATAAAATTAAGAGTATTGTGAGTGGAAGAAACCCTTGAGGTTAACAAGTTGTGTAAGTTGTAAAGATTGAGAATCGGTTCCTAAAGATTACAAGTTCCTTTATATGTAAATATTGAAATCGATTTGCTAAAAGTTACAGGTTCGAAAACTTGATATAAATTATGAGTATGTACCGAAAATGCTTGTTTAGCTTTTTGAAATTGATATGAGGGCAATATTAAGAAGAGAAGGCTTTATTTGTAACAAATGAAGTCTACAAAAAGGTATCTAAAAATCAAAGAGTTAATAATCCTTGAAAGGAATATACCTGTTAAAAAATAGTCCATTAAGAGAATAACTGACTTTCGAATAAAGAAAATTAATCTAAAAACAGAGGCTGTAAGTCTATACAATAAAAACCATAATTAAACGCTTAAATTCTCTTTGTATAATGTTTTTTGATTATCTGTTGTAACCATATTTGCCTTTCGGATAAAAATGTCACCAGAGGCTTAAAAACCTGAATTATTTAATTGACATAGCTTGTATGTTTTTGTACTATATAGGCAATAAGTACGTTGGTTTTATAATGCATTTTAATGGGTAAAGAGGTTATGTTTATGATGTCAGTACTTAGTGAGAATTATATTTCGCATGTAACTTGGTTGCAAGCTGTTGTTCAAAATAAAGATTTAATTTTGCGAGGTGTTTCAGCATTAGAATTTCTTGAGCTATTTAATGGATATGTGAATGAAAAGAATATACAGGTTTATGCAAAAGCTAAGGGTGAGTTTGATAATATTGATTACAAGATTGTTGACTCCTTTGATGAAATTGATTATTTTAATTTAAATGGAGTTCTGTGTGCCTCAATTAATCAAACAATTAATGATATGCTTAGTGATTATGATAATATAGATGAATTGGCTTTTTTAGAAGCATTGAGTAATTATTATTTTGAAAACGATGAATCCTTTAACAATCTGAAAATAAATCCTGAAAATGAAATTATATTTAACCAAATAAAGAATATGGCTATTAATTATTATTGTCAGGAATAATTAAATCATAGTGAGTGCACTTTTATAATTTTTACTTACTTATTATTTGAAGTTTGCATACTTCTGTAAAGAGCGGTAGTTCTTAACATTAGGAAAAATTTGTAAGCTTGCTGATTGCCTTACAGATATAAACAAACAGGCAGAGGAGATATATCAGTTATTTGTAAAATAACTTGCCCAAAATCAAAAAGTAACCGAACAACTTAAAGAGAAAAATCCTATTCACGGGATACAGAAAATGAAAAGTATT
>JAXJJE010000222.1:0-4255 GCA_036298405.1 Acutalibacteraceae bacterium | reverse complement strand
TATTCCTCTATCTTGTAAACCTCGAAGATGTCGCCTTCTTTAAGGTCTGCAAAATGCTCAAGACCAATACCACATTCGTAGCCTGCTGCTACCTCTTTTACAGAGTCTTTAAATCTCTGTAGAGATGACATAGTATCTTCAGCTATTACAATACCATCACGAACAACACGAACCATAGCGTTACGCTCGATTTTACCACTTAGTACATAGCTACCTGCAATAAAGCCAACATTCTTAATCTTGATAACATTACGGCACTCTGCCTTACCAAGCTCAACCTCTCTTGTTTTAGGTGCAAGCATACCCTTCATTGCCTGCTCAATCTCTTCGATTGCGTCGTAGATTACTCTGTACATTCTAAGCTCTACACCGTCACGCTCTGCTGTAGCCTGAGCAACAGCGTCTGGACGAACATTAAAGCCAACAATAATAGCATTTGAAGCCTTAGCAAGGTTTACGTCAGATTCATTAACAGCACCAACTGCACCGTGAATAACATTAACTCTTACCTCTTCGTTTGCAAGCTTAGCAAGTGACTGCTTAACAGCCTCTACTGAACCCTGTACGTCAGCCTTAACGATTACTTTAAGCTCTTTTAGCTCGCCAAGCTGCATCTGGTCAAACAGGTTATCAAGTGTAACCTTAGTTTGAGCATTGAATAGCTCCTCTTTTGCCTTTGTTTTTCTCTGCTCTACAAGCTCTCTAGCAAGACGCTCGTCTGATACAGCGTTGAAAATATCGCCACCTACTGGTACCTCATCAAGACCTGAAATTTCTACAGGATATGATGGACCAGCTGTTTTAACCTTTTCACCTCTGTCGTTTGTCATAGCTCTTACACGGCCAACTGTTGTACCAGCAACTATAATATCACCAGTATTTAGTGTACCATTTTGTACAAGCATTGTAGCAATAGGACCTCTACCCTTATCTAGTCTAGCCTCAATAACTACACCCTTAGCACTTCTGTCTGGGTTAGCCTTTAGCTCCATAATATCAGCTGTTAGGATAACCATTTCTAGTAGGTCGTCAAGACCCTCTTTAGTTTTTGCAGATACAGGAATACAAGGAACATCGCCACCCCATTCTTCTGGTACAATGCTGTGCTCTGTAAGCTGCTGCTTAACCTGATCTGGGTTAGCTGTAGGTTTATCCATCTTATTGATAGCAACGATAATTGAAACACCTGCTGCCTTTGCGTGGTTGATAGCCTCTACTGTTTGTGGCATAATACCGTCATCAGCTGCAACTACAAGAATAGCAATATCTGTAGCCATTGCACCTCTTGCACGCATTGTTGTAAATGCTTCGTGACCAGGTGTATCAAGGAAAGTAATATCTCTTTCGCCTACATTTACACGGTAAGCACCGATATGCTGTGTAATACCACCTGCTTCGCCACTTGTAACATTTGCATGACGAATAGCGTCAAGAAGTGATGTTTTACCGTGGTCAACGTGACCCATTACAACAACTACTGGTGCACGCTCAACAAGGTTGCTGTCGTCGTCCTCGCTGTCATCAATAATTCTTTCTTCGATTGTAACAACAACCTCTTTTTCAACCTTTGCATGGAATTCCATTGCAACTAGTGAAGCTGTGTCGAAGTCGATTGTATCGTTTACTGTTGCCATTACACCAAGCATAAATAGCTTTTTGATAACCTCAGCAGCAGTAGCCTTTAGACGTAGTGCAAGCTCGCTAACTGTGATTTCGTCTGGGATAGAAACTGTAATTGGCTTCTTCTTACGCTCCATAGCGATTCTGTTCAGACGCTCTTGCTCAGTTTCTCTTTTGCCTCTCTTCTGCTTGCCTCTCTGCTGAGAACGCTGGTTAATCTTCTGCTTGTGTGCAGTTTGATTTTCGCTTCTGATTTTCTCACTTGCCAGTCTGTCGTACTTTTCGTTGTATCTTTCAACATCTACTACAACCTGACGAGTATCAACGATTTTTCTTTCTTTTCTGTTCTTAAACTGAACATCATTATTATCTGACTGATTGTTATTCTCTTTTACCTCTGCCTTTGGCTGTGGCTTTTTATCATTAGCAGGCTTACGGTCTTTTTTCTGATTATTATCTGCCTTTGGCTGTGGCTTTTTATCTGCCTGCTTTGGCTTATCCTGATTATTTTTCTTTACAGGCTTTTCGTCTGTGTTTGACTTTGAGTCTTGCTCGTTAGTTTTTGTATTTGATGCGTAGTAGCTATCTAGGCTATCAAGATTATTCTTCTGTGTAAAATAATCAAATACTATGTTCAATTCTTCCTCTGTAAGTACAGAAGTCTGTTTTTTAGGCTCTCCACCAACATATTTACTTAATACATCTATTACATCTTTATTTTTTACACCTAAATCTGTGGCAACTTCTCTAAGTTTATATTTTATCATCATAAGCAACATTCCTCCTTATTCGTTTGCTGTTGTAAGCTGAATTATCTTTTTAGCAAAGCCCTCATCATTAACAGAAATGACAGCTGTAAGCTTGCCAAGTGAATGACTTACCTGCTCTTTAGTATAGCTTAGCTTTACTGTTTTTATATTATTTGCCTGTGCTACCTCGGTAACAGATTTTTCTGTACGAGGTGAAATATCACTTACAAACAATATCAGGCAAGCTTCATTGTTAATAATTGCTTCAACAGCGGCATCGTTACCTATAGTCATTTTACCTGCTCGTCTGCATAATCCTAAAAAGGATAATATTTTATCATTGTTCAAGGCTTTTCATTCCTTCTTCCAATTGTGTATATACCTCTTCAGGTATTTTACAGGAAAATGCTCGTTCAAGTCTGCGTGCCTTCTGTGCCTTTTGCAAGCACTCTATATTGTTACATACGTAAGCACCTCTGCCTGATTTTTTTCCTGTAGTGTCAAGTGAAATCTGAGGCTCTTCTACAACTTCTCCGTTTTCATTCTTAACCTCTGGTGACCTTACTATTCTTATAAGCTCTTTTTTAGGCTTCATTTCGTTGCAGCCTGTGCATTTTCTAAGAGGTATTTTCTTTTGCTTCATACTATCACTACCTTTCAAAGATTAGTGCAAAAGCTTTTATAATTAAATAGCATTGTAAAACCTTTTAAGTCTTACTCTGCCTCGTTGTCTGCTGTTTCAAATTCTTCTGTAGCTTCTTCCTCAACAGCTATTTCTTCTGTAGCCTCTTCGATTTCGTCAAAGCTCTCTTCTATAGCTTCATCAACTACAGTTTCTTCGTCATCTGCTGCTACAAAGTCGTCATCCTCTTCACCAAAGAAACCACTCTCTGGACGAATGTCGATTTTCCAGCCTGTTAGTCTTGCTGCAAGTCTTGCGTTCTGACCCTTGTTACCGATAGCAAGTGACAGCTGGCTGTCTGGTACTGTTACTCTGCAAACCTTTGAACCGTCTGCTGCAACCTGAACCTTTACAACGCTTGATGGTGACAAAGCAGCTGCGATGAACTTCTTTGGATCCTCATCGTACTCGATAATGTCAATCTTCTCGCCGTTAAGCTCCTCTACGATTGTGCCAACTCTTGCACCTCTTGTACCGATACAAGCACCAATAGCATCAACCTGCTTATCCTTACTGTATACAGCGATTTTTGTTCTTGAGCCTGCTTCTCTTGATACAGACTTAATCTCAACAATACCATCGTAAATTTCTGGTACCTCTGTTTCGAACAATCTTTTTACAAATTCTGGGTGTGTTCTTGAAATTAATACTCTTGGGCCACCCTTTTCTCTCTTTTGAACATCAGAGATATAAACCTTAACAAGCTGACCCTCTGTAAGCTGTTCGCCTGATACCTGCTCGTTAGCTAGTAATACAGCAGTTGATTTACCAATTCTTACTGTTGCATTATCTGTGCGTGGGTCGATTCTTTCTACAGTAGCTGTAACAAGCTCGCCGATTTTGCTCTGGAATTCAAGCATAATCTGGCCCTTTTCGCCTTCGTTGATACCCTGCTTGATTACATTTCGGGCAGCATTTACACCAATTCTGCCTAATGTCATTGTGTCCATCTGAACACCAACATAATCACCGATTACTGCATTTGGATTAATCTCTCTTGCTTTTTCTACTGAAATTTCAATGTTGTTGTCGAAAACCTCTTCAACAACCTCTTTTTGTAGATAAGCTTCGAAAATTCCTTCTTCTTTATCAATAACGAATTTTACATCGTCATTACCGTAGTTTTTGCCTGCTGCAACCTCTATAGCCTTCTGAATCTGAGCAAACATATAATCAGCTGGTACACCCTTATCCTCTTCAAGCT
>JAXJJE010000221.1:0-4340 GCA_036298405.1 Acutalibacteraceae bacterium | reverse complement strand
GTAACATTCTGTTTAAGAAAATCTCAAAAAAGTTTATTACCGAGCAAACCTCGGTGTCAATCTGAATTTTCAGCTCTATAACTCTTTTGCTGTCAATAGCTTCGGGTTTAACCTTAAGCTCTGATTTTACAACCGAGTAATTTACTCTGTCGTGAATATCAAATACTGCTATATCCTTGTTGCGTACTCTGGTGCGTCTTACATCGCTTTTGTCAGCCAGAATAAGTGCAGCTGCAACAGGACTTACAGGGTGGGCAGTGTTTTCGTCGTGATTGCCTATTGCTGTAATAATGGTTGCAATATCCTCGGCACTTGCAGACATTTTGTCAAGGATTCTGAATGCCATTATAGCACCACTTTGTGCATGGTCAACACGGTTTATCACATTGCCTATATCGTGCAAATAGCCTGCAATTTCTGCAAGCTCACATTCTCTTGCACTATAGCCAAGCTCTCGCAGTATGTTACCTGCTGTTTGAGATACCTTGTTTACGTGTGCATAGCTGTGCTCAGTATAGCCAAGTGCCTTTAAGGATTCATCTGCCTTTTCGATATAGGTTTTAATAGCACTGCTGTTTTTTATTTCTGATATAGTAATCATAAAGCCTCCAAGGGGTTATATTAAGCTACGTGTGATTGGTTTTCGTAGTTTAGTGTATCATTGTCATTAATAGGTAATAATTTTAAAGCTGTAATTGCTTTGTTGCTGTTTTCTTTATTTGCAAAGTGCTTTGATACTGTTTTTGAAGCTGTTTTTAAGCTGTCTAGATTCACGTTGAAATTTTCAACAGCAAGCTCCTTTTGTCTTGCATAAAGTGCAGTTTCTGTTTTTGTAGGCATTATAATATTCTTACAAAATATTATTAAGCCGACTGAAAATAAAAAAGCATTTTCGAGCTTATTATCAAAAGCGTCTACAGTATTACTATCTATCTGATACATAATTTTTCTTAAAGCTGATAAAAGAATTACAGTTAAACAAAAATTAATCATAATAAACATCTCCTTTACAGCTTTAATTATACACTCGAGGGTGTACGATTTTTGGGACTTTTGCCGTGAAAAGGAAATTTTTAGTTGCTGTTTATAATTTTACTTCCAATATATATTTTTCGGTAACTTTTTTCTTTTATCTTTCTACCATTCGTATAATTGCTCTAAAAAAGTAAATTTTTAGGTATACACTTTATCTTTGGTTTATTTGTTGCAATAACATCTATAATGTGATTTTGACAATATATTCCATAATGTTTCCAACCATTTGGGTAATAAGCCTCAACAATTTCTGGTTCAACCAGTTGTGGCAGATAATCTAGTAATCTTGATTTATCAAATATTATAAAATACTTGCCATTCCTGATTTCATAGTTATCCCAATAGGTATATGATTCATTTCGAGTGATATGAAATACATAGTCTTCAAACATTATTTCATATAAATTATTTTTATCTGGATATATAGCCGTAGATTCTTTTAATAGTTTATTTAGCTCTGGAATCTTTGTATCAATTATATCAGAATTTTTTTCACCTTGTATTGGCAAAGCGACGATAAATCGTATTGAATTTTCTTCTTCTATTGCTTTAACAAGAAAAGGTGCTGTGATTATTTCAATATTTTTTTCTTCAAATAAATTAATCATATTTCTATATTATTATAATCGTTCAGGTTGTAAAATTATTGGATAAAGTTGAAATAGTAAGCGTTTTTATACTACGCACAATAAAATTTTTATTTAGTGTTGATGACTAAAATATTATCTGTAATTTTTAGAAACCTTGTTTACCATATTTTTAAAGTCTTCAACTACATTTTGTGGCGAAATAAGTGTAACCTTGTTGCCGAGACCAAACACCCAGCCGAAAAATTGCTGGCTAGGGTAGACGCTTACAACAATATCACTTCTTGCCTCGTCAGCACGCATTACGGTGAAATCCTCGCCAAAACGGTCTTTTATAACGCCTATAAGTCTGTTGTCGATACGCATTGTAACCTCTAGTGGAGTATCGCCACCAAACATACCAAAGGTTTGCTTAACATAGGCAGAAACATCAAAATTCTGAATAGCTCTCATTCCTCGTTGTGGAGTATTAAGAATTTCTACGTTTTTAATTTTATCAATTCTGAAATGCTTTACCTTGCCCTGTAAATGGTCGTAGGCTACCAGATAGTATTTTTCATCGTCCCATATCATACACCAAGGGCTTACCTGATATGGCTTGCCGTCTTTTTTAGCACGTAAAAATACCTTTTCAATACCACCATACGAAACATACCATTCGTAATAATTAAAGGTGATCTGCTTTTGCTTTTCTATAGCACGGTAAATACTGTCTATGCTTATGTAAATGCTTTCGTTATAGGTTTTTGAGCGTTTTTCGATAAATACTGTACGCTGTAGCTTTTTAGCCTCGTGTACGCTTACCTCTTTTTCAAGCTTTTTAATAAGCTCGCTTGTTTTTTTCTTAGTTATAAAATTAGTAGATTGCACAGCGTCAAGCATAAGCTTAATTTCAGCAAGCTGATATTTTCTGCCACTGGTAAGCTTATACTCAACTCTTCTGCCGTTTTTCTCACGGGTGATTTCAAAACCAAATTGTTCAAGCAGGTCTATGTCAGAATATATACTTTTACGTTCTGCTTGAATGTCGTACTTTTCAAGCTCATCAATAATTTCTTGTAAAGTAAGCCCGTGCTCATCGTCTGTATTTTCAAAGATGATTTTCTGCAAATACAACAGCTTAAGCTTCTGATTTTCAGACCTTGCCATTATTAACCCTCCGTGAAAAATTACTATTATTAATTAAATGAAATTATTTTTTATTATACGCATACCCAAAATGTATTGGTGGAGCAGTTACTGAGATGTATATAAATTCTGAATTGCTGTCGTTAAGTAATCCGTGAACGTCGTTATCTGCAAATCTAACAACATCTCCAGCTTTGAACTCTTTTTCAGCGTTGTTATCCAGCAGTAGCTTTCCACAGCCCTTAGTAGCGTACCAGATCTGCTCTGAGGCATTGTGTGTATGTCTTGGTTGAGTTGCACCTGGTTCTAAATGAACTTCGGTAATTGTTACTCTTTGACTTGTAGAATTATCTGGGTTTAATAGCTGTCTTGAAACTACTCCTGGATTTTTTAAATCTACTATATCTTCTGCTTTAATAAATTCCATTATTAAGCTCCTTGTAAGAAATAAATTTATTATTCTCTGATAAGGTTATTTTCAGCCAGATATTCGTCATAGCCAGATGTAATATCCTTAATGCCGTCCTCCTGAATAAAGATAATTCTGTTTGCAACTGTTGAAATGAATTCGTGGTCGTGTGATGTAAACAGAACAATACCAGGGAAGTTTGTAAGACCCTTGTTTACTGCTGTAATAGATTCAAGATCAAGATGGTTAGTAGGCTGGTCAAGTACAAGAACATTTGCACCACCCATCATCATTTTAGAAAGCATACAACGAACCTTTTCACCACCACTAAGTACCTTAACAGGCTTAAATACATCTTCACCACTAAATAGCATTCTGCCTAAAAAGCCTCTTAGGTATGTTTCTGTGTGGTCAGAGCCTACATTGTATTGCTCTAGCCAATCAAGAATTGAATCGTTGCAGTCGTTGAAATATGCTGAATTATCCTTAGGGAAGTAAGATGTGCTTGTGCTAACGCCCCACTTGAATGTACCAGCGTCTGCCTTGTCGTTTTCCATAAGAATTTCAAACAGAGCTGTAACAGATGTTTCCTTATCGCTGATAAATGCAATCTTATCGCCCTTTTCAACTCTGAATGAAACATTTTTAAGTACATCTTCACCATCGATTTGCTTGCATAGACCCTCAACAGCAAGAATTTCCTTACCAACCTCTCTGTCTTGGTTAAAGCCAACAAATGGGTAGCGTCTGCTTGAAGCTGGCATTTCTTCAACAGTAAGCTTATCAAGAAGCTTTCTTCTTGATGTAGCCTGCTTTGACTTTGATTTATTAGCAGAGAAACGAGCAATAAAGTTCTGTAGCTCTTTAATTTTCTCTTCGTTTTTCTTGTTTTGTTGCTTAATCATAGCCTGTACCATCTGGCTTGACTCATACCAGAATTCGTAGTTACCAACATACATTTTAATCTTACCATAGTCGATATCAACCATATGTGTACATACTGTGTTTAAGAAGTGACGGTCGTGGCTTACTACAATTACAGTACCCTCATAGTCCATAAGGAAATCCTCAAGCCAAGAGATAGCCATAATATCAAGGTTATTTGTAGGCTCGTCCATCATCAGAATTTCTGGGTTGCCGAATAATGCCTGAGCAAGCAGTACCTTAACCTTTTCGTTACC
>JAXJJE010000220.1:0-2663 GCA_036298405.1 Acutalibacteraceae bacterium | reverse complement strand
TCTGCTGACACTAGAACCTAAATCTAGCGCGTCTGCCAATTCCGCCACACCCGCGTGTGTTATTTATTTGTGTTCCTCAATGGAACATTTAGAATTATACTACATACAGAAAGCTTTGTCAACACTTTTTTACAACTTTTTTATTTTTTTCAAACACGACACACTACTTTTTAGTATGCCGTGTTTGAAAATTATATTCTTATAATCAATCCTGCTTATATGTGCTGAAAAATTCTGTAAGCTTCTCTGATGCTTTTTTAAGCTCTTCTACCTCTGGCAAGTAAACTATTCTGAAGTGGTCAGGCGTTTCTAAGTGGAAACCACCACCATGTGTAAGAAGAATGTGCTTCTGCTTTAAAATATCAAGCACAAGCTTTTCGTCATCTTTTACATTAAATTTCTTATTATCAATCTTCGGGAAGATGTAAAAGGCTGCTTCTGGTTTTGTTGCTGATACACCTGGGATAGAATTAAGAGCATTATAAATAAAGTTTCTCTGCTCGTATACTCTGCCACCTGGTAAAAGCATTTTTTCAGTTTCTTTTGTTTCTGCCAAAGCAAGCTCAATGATTGACTGTGCTGGTACATTAGAGCAAAGTCGCATTGAAGATAACAGATTAAGACCCTCAATATAGCCCTTACATTTTGATTTATCGCCACATAGGCACATCCAGCCACAACGGTAGCCTGCAATCAAATGTGATTTAGATAACCCGTTAAAGCTTACAACCATTAAATCTGGTGCCAATGAAGCTATTGCTATGTGCTCTTTACCGTCAAGTACAAGTCTGTCGTAAATCTCGTCTGCAAAAATAATAAGGTTATGCTCTCTTGCAAGGTCTACTATTTGCTGTAAAATCTCCTTTGGGTATAATGCACCTGTAGGATTATTCGGGTTGATTACAACAATACCCTTTGTTTTATCTGTAATTTTTCTGCGAATATCCTCGATATCAGGGTACCAGTTGGATTTCTCGTCGCATAGATAATGTACAGCGTTACCACCTGCAAGAGTTACTGAAGCTGTCCATAAAGGATAATCAGGTGCAGGCACAAGCATTTCGTCGCCATTATTCAGCAAGCCCTGCATAGACATTGTAATAAGCTCACTTACACCATTACCTGTGTAGATATCGTTTACAGTTACATTATGCATACCCTTTTTCTTGCAATACTCTGCAATAGCCATTCTGGCACTTAGAATACCCTTTGAATCAGAATAGCCCTCTGTATGCTCAAGGCTTTCTGTCATTTTATCAAGAATATTCTGTGGTGCTCTAAAACCAAAAACAGCAGGGTTTCCTATATTAAGCTTCAGAATTTCTTCACCCTGTGCAATCATCCTGTTGGCTTCATCCATTACAGGACCTCGTATATCATAGCATACATTATCAAGCTTTTGTGATTTCTCAAATGTTCTCATCTTTACACCTACTCCTTTTTTTATTTCATCATTTCATACTAAATACCCATAAACACTACACAAGTTGACATTATAGCGTTTAGTATCACCAAAATCCTTACTTATACTAAAATTGGTAATTGCAGATTGCTCTGCAATTACCATCAGCTACTATTATATCAAAATTATTTAATTTCGCAAATCCAGCCCTCTGGAGCTTCTATCTCACCCTTCTGGATACCTGTTAATGTATCGTAAAGCTTCTGAGAAATTGGGCCCATTTTCTCCATACCACTTGGGAAGCAGATTTCGTTACCGTGGTCAACGATTTTACCT
This sequence comes from Acutalibacteraceae bacterium, assembly GCA_036298405.1. Lineage (GTDB taxonomy): Bacteria > Bacillota > Clostridia > Oscillospirales > Acutalibacteraceae > CAG-964. Next base: position 925 of record JAXJJE010000220.1, on the reverse strand, counting down.
ACTGGTGAAATAACTGCAGCTGTACCACATAGACAGCACTCTGCAAAATCCTTAAGCTCGTCAAGGTAAACCTCACGCTCCTCTGTTTCTAAGCCTAGATAATCCTTAGCAACAGTCATCAGTGAACGTCTTGTGATTGATGGTAAAATACTGTTTGACTTTGGTGTAATAACCTTGTTATCCTTTGTAATAAACAAGAAGTTAGCTCCACCTGTTTCTTCTACCTTTGTTCTTGTTGTTGGGTCTAGGTATAGGTTTTCGTCATAGCCCTCTGCGTGTGCTGTTACAATAGCATGCAGGCTCATTGCATAGTTTAAACCAGCCTTAACATTACCTGTACCGTGTGGTGCAGCTCTGTCAAAGTCACTAACCTTAATAGTAATAGGCTTTGCACCACCCTTAAAATATGGGCCTACTGGTGTTGAGAATACTCTGAACTGATATTCGTCAGCAGGCTTTACACCGATAACAGGGTTAATACCGAACATAAATGGTCTTATATATAATGTAGCACCTGAGCCATATGGTGGTACATATGCCTCGTTAGCTAAAACTACTGACTTAACAGCCTCTACAAACTGCTCTGTTGATAAAACAGGCATTTCTAGTCTTTTACAAGTATCTGCCATTCTTTGAGCGTTAAGGTCTGGTCTAAAGCATACGATTCTGCCATCGGCAGTTGTATAAGCCTTTAAGCCCTCAAAGCATGTCTGAGCATACTGCAATACGCAAGCACACTCGCTCATTGTAATTGTATCGTCTTCGGTAAGTGTGCCATTATCCCACTCACCATTCTTATATGTAGCAACATATCTTTTATCTGTTTTTCTGTATCCAAAGCCAATATTAGCCCAATCTAAATTTTTCTTTTCCATTATGTAAAACTCTCCTTTATGTAAATTACAGTTTATCAATACAAATCAGG
>JAXJJE010000219.1:0-1904 GCA_036298405.1 Acutalibacteraceae bacterium | reverse complement strand
GTACAAACGCACTGGCTGATGAGATAATCATAATGTCTCTTTGGGCTGTATTAACAGTAATTTACTTTGTTGCTGCAATGATTATTGCAAAAATCAGAAAGAATGAAAATGTACAATCAGGCTTTATTTTCAACTTCCCTAAAGTTATTGTTCAGATAATCGCTTCTGTAGGCTTTGGATTAATTGCAGGCTTTATAGCTGTAACAGCTTTCGATTTTTATAATCCAAAGAACGGCTTTGAGGCAATGCTACAATTTATGGCAGGTGCTTTACTGGGTACTTTGGGTACCTTCCTTATTTCAACACTTATCTATAACCGAGGTGTAAAAAATATTGGAAAGTCATTACCGATATTTGCTGGTTCATTTGCTTCACTGGCTGTATTCTATTTGTTAGTTTCACTTGGTCTTGTAGGTGGCGTTATGAATGTACCAGATGTAGACAAGATTAAGTCAGTATCATTTTCAGTTAATGGTTCAGCATATAATATCAATGAAGAAATGTATTCATTTATTTCAGTTGGCGATTCATACCAACCAGTTGATAAGGCATCAGAGGATAAGCAATATATAGAAAAGGTTGTTGATCTTCATCAGGCTGTAGTAGATAACCTACATAACAAAAGGGGCACATTCTTCAGTGTTACATGGGTGAACGATTCAATGCCTATGTATTATGGTCCATTACAAATAAGTGTTGTTTATGAGCTTGAAAATGGTAAAAAGATTGAAAGATTTTATCCTTGGTACCATTTTGACTATGAGAGCATTAAAGATGAGTATAATGCAATTTTAGATACTGATGTATATAAGAATAGTCACAAGATTACAAAGTGTACAGCTGAGGAAGCTAATGTTTCACTGGTGGAAATCAGACAGCATAAAGTATATTCAAATAACAAACTATTCGACACAACTCAAATAGATAACTATAAACCAGGAATAGAGAAGACAGAGGAATTTAAAGCTCTTTTATCTGAAAGGTCAGGTATTGATGTAGAAACTAATCAAATAGTGTCTATAGATGGTAATGCAGTGATTCGTGATGATGATCTTTATGATACAGAGTTTATCAATAAATTATATACTTCATTAAAAGAAGAATTTACTGCAGATAAGAGTCTGTCGAAAACTGAAAGAAGATCTGTTCCTGAGTATGTAGATACTGATAATGTTCCAAATGACATTGCATTTAGCGTAAGAATGGATTTTAATCTTCGTAGTGATAGCGAAGATGATATGTATAACGCACTCAGAAAGAAATATGGCTTTGGTGAGGAAGTATCACTTGTAGTCGACAAGACAGAGGATTATATAGTTACTAAGGAGTCATATCCAAAAACCTATAAGCTTATCGAAGAATATATACAGAGTAAAGACAGAGCACATGTGTTTATTTGGCAGGATTCTGCAATTTTGGATCAGTACCTGCAAAAGTAATAAATGGTTATATGCATTGTAGCAGTTAAGCAGGCTTAATTTATCAGATAACTGCATAGATAATTGCTAACCCCTATAATTTATATATAAACCATAACAAAGCAGGAAAGAGCAGTACCACACTGCTCTTTCTTGCTTTTGTTGTTTTTTACAAAAATTGCTTAAAAGTTCAAAAATGTTTTATTTAAACAAAAACTCATATTAGCTATATAAAAAACGAAAATAATAGTCACTGCTTTGTATTAATTGATTTGTTTTAGTGTAATATAATAGCAAATTATGTGTATTATGACTTAGATTTTATAATATGATTAAGTAGTGAAATTAAAATTAGTGTATTGGTTACAAATTTTAAATTTACTTGAAATAGTATTTGACAAGTGGTAAAATTAGTTTGTTACTAAAGTGTTAATTATAACAAAAATATTTGTTTTTTATGCTCTAATGCTTTAGCAAAAGTTTTAT
>JAXJJE010000218.1:0-4502 GCA_036298405.1 Acutalibacteraceae bacterium | reverse complement strand
GTACAAACTAACTATGAACAATAAAACTATAGCGTTATGCTATAAGCACCCCAGAGTGCAACTCTGACCGACAAACTTCAATTTGCCAAATATTCTATAAATTTTTTTTGAAAAAATAAAGGGTTTTTCAAAAATTTAAAGTATATATCAATGCGTAGTGTTAAATATGCTAGTATTTGCATAGTCGCAAAAGGTATTTGTTTGGAGGTGTAGCAATGGATATTCGCAAAAGAACAGAAATGTGGGAAAAAGAGCGTTTGTCAAAGTTTGCCACACTTTCAGCTGATAGTAAGGGCAGAAAATATGATGATGATGTATGCTCGGTGCGTACCTGTTTTCAGCGTGACCGTGACAGAATTATACATTGCAAAGCGTTCAGACGCTTAAAGCATAAAACTCAGGTTTTTCTATCGCCAGAGGGTGACTATTATCGTACACGTCTAACGCATACTCTTGAGGTGTCGCAGATAGCACGTACCATTGCAATGGCATTACAGCTTAACGAGGATTTAACCGAGGCTATTTCTCTGGGGCACGATTTAGGTCATACTCCTTTTGGTCACGCAGGCGAAAGAGCACTCGACGAGGTGTCGCAGTGTGGCTTTAAGCACTATATTCAAAGTGTAAGAGTGGTAGAAAAGCTAGAGAAGGACGGCAAGGGGCTTAATCTTACCTATGAGGTGTTAAATGGCATTGAACGCCATACTAAGGGTGATTGGGCAGATACACTTGAGGGTAGAGTAGTACGCTATGCCGACAGAATTGCATATATAAATCACGATATAGATGACGCAATACGTGCTGGTATTCTAAATGAACAGGATATACCAAAGCAGTTTACCGATGTGCTTGGCAACACTACAAGCCAGCGAATCAACACACTTGTTAATTCTATGATAGATAACAGCAAAGATGGTAGCCTTAAAATGGCAGACGACATTGCACAGGCCTATGACGGTATACACAAATTTATGTATGAATACGTATATACCAATAAATATACAAGGCGAGAAGAAGAAAAGGTACCAGAGCTTGTAAGCAGGCTATATGAATATTTTAAAAAGCACCCAGAAAAATTACAGCCTTATATTCAGCCTATTATCGAAACAGAGGGAATAGACAGAGCCGTGTGCGACCATATAGCAAGTATGAGCGACCAGTACGCAATAAAATTTTATAGCGAATTAGTAGTGCCAAAAAAATGGCAGTTTTAAAAAATATATAATAAATAATTAAAGGGCATTAGTATTAAACGGTGGTGATAAATTTGGCTTTGCCCGAGGAATTTTTACAAGAGTTAAGAGATAGAAATGATATTACCGATGTGGTTTCTTCTTATGTTACATTAAAAAAGGCAGGCAGGCTTTATAGTGGAAGATGTCCGTTCCATAACGAGAAAACCCCGTCGTTTTATGTATACCCCGACACACAGTCGTTTTATTGCTTTGGCTGTGGTGCAGGTGGAGAGGCAATTACCTTTATTAAAAAAATAGAAAATCTTGATTACATAGATGCAGTAAAGCTTCTGGCTCAGCGTGCAGGTATGAATATGCCACAGGATTCTTACGATGACAGTATGGCTAAGCTAAAGCGAAGAATTTACGAAATAAACCGAGAAACAGCAAGGTTTTTTCATAACAATCTAATATCGCCAATAGGTCAGAGTGGACTTGCCTATTTAAAGGGCAGAGGCTTAACCGATAAAACTATAAGGCGTTTTGGTCTTGGCTTTGCTGGTGATAATGGCTTTGAGCTTATAAATCATTTGCGTGACAAGGGCTATACCGACAGCGAAATGATACAAGCTAATGTAGCCTATAAATCAAAAAACGGATATACCGTTTCACGATTTTTTAACAGGGTTATGTTCCCTATAATAGATTTAAGAGGTAACGTAATAGCCTTTGGTGGCAGAATAATGGGTGACCAGAAGCCTAAGTATCTGAATACCTCCGATACACCTGTTTTCTCAAAAAGCACACAGCTTTTTGCACTAAATATGGCTAAAAACTTAAATACACGTCAGCTAATTCTTGCTGAGGGGTATATGGACGTAATAGCCTTGTATCAGGCAGGCTTTGAAAATGCAGTGGCAACCTTGGGTACTGCGTTAACAGCACAGCAGGCTGATTTAATAAGACGCTATGCCGACGAGGTTGTAATTTGCTACGACTCTGACGAAGCAGGCAGAAAAGCCTCTGACAGAGCAATTGTTTTGTTGCGTAATGCAGGTGTTAAGGTGCGTGTTGTTACTGTGCCAAATGCCAAAGACCCCGACGAATTTATGAAGGCACATGGTGACAAGGGTCCGGCAATGTTCAGAGTATTGCTTGAAAGAAGTGCAGGTGATATTGATTATAAGCTTGATTTACTTAAAGAAAAGCACAATATATCACAGCCACAGGGTAAGATAGATTATCTGAACGAGGCAATAACAATAATAGCTCAATCAGCAAATGCCATTGAGCGAGATATTTATATTACCAGATTAAGCGAAGCACTCGATGTGCAAAAGCCTGCTATAGAACAGCAAATGCACAAGGTGGTAAGGCTTAATAATCGTCAGCAACAAAAAAGAGAGTTTCGTAATATTACCGAGGATATCTCGGCAAGACACGATAAAATAAATCCAGAAAAATCAAAGCATCTTAAAGCAACTAAGGCAGAAGAGTATATCATCGCCTTTATGATAAATAACCCCGATATGGGTCAGTACATAAACAGCAAAATATCCAGCGACAGCTTTGTAACAGCGTTTAACCGTGATGTTTATAAATTGCTGTCAGGCAGATTACTAAGTGGCAAGGATATATCGCTTACAGCCATTTCGCAAAGCTTTAATGATGAAGAATTAAGCTATATAACAGCATATGTTTCTACTGTTTTACCAGAAACCGTGCATAAGCAGGCACTTGACCAATGTATTAAGGTGCTTAAAGCCGAGCATCAGAAGCAGACTGCTAAGTTACCATCAGAAATGTCTGATGATGATATGCTTGATTATCTTAAAAATTTAAAAAAATAATTTTTTAGTAAATTATTGGAGCTTAATAATATTTGTTATGCTCCAAATTATGTAAAATAGATTTGCTGAGAATGAAACACACTTTTTATATAATAATTAAGAAGATGGGGTATGAATCAGCAAAAGGCAATGCATTATTTATAGTGCTTTGCATAAGAGATAAGGGAAAGGAATGTAAATTATGGCAGTTACAAAACCAGACAAAAGAACAGTATTGAAGGAAATTCTTGAAAAGGGTAAGCAACAGGGTAAGCTTACAACAAAAGAAATTTTCGACATTATGGGTGAAATAGACTTTGACCCAGAACAGCTTGAGCGTATGTATGACCAGCTTGAAAAAGAGGGTATAGAAATCGTTGAAGATCTGGTTGAGGATATTACAGATATTTCAGATATTGAAATAAGCAAGATGGAGAAGGCGGACCTTGACGGTGGAGATGATTCAGATTTAGATGTTGTATCAACTGACAGCATTGCAATTGATGACCCTGTAAAGGTTTATCTAAAGGAAATAGGTAGAGTGCCACTGCTTACATCAGAAGAAGAAATTGAGCTGGCTGTAAGAATCAAAAATGGTAATGTTGCTGCTAAGAAAAGACTTTCAGAGGCTAACCTGCGTTTGGTTGTAAGTATTGCAAAAAGATATCTGGGCAGAGGTATGCAGTTCTTAGATCTTATTCAGGAGGGTAATTTAGGTCTTATTAAGGCTGTAGAAAAGTTTGACCACACAAAGGGCTTTAAATTCTCTACCTATGCAACATGGTGGATAAGACAGGCTATTACAAGAGCTATTGCAGACCAGGCAAGAACAATAAGAATACCTGTGCATATGGTAGAAACAATCAACAAGGTTAAAAAGGTTTCAAGTCAGCTATTGCATACAAATGGTCACGAGCCAACAGCCGAGGAGATTGCAGAAGAAATTGATATGCCTGTTGAAAAGGTAAGAGAGATAATGAGAGTGGCACAGGAGCCGGTTTCTCTTGAAACACCTATTGGTGAAGAGGAGGACAGCCACCTTGGCGACTTTATCTCTGACGATGACACACCAGCACCTGCTGATGTAGCATCACACACACTACTTAAAGAACAGCTAGGCAATGTATTGGATTCTTTAACCCCACGAGAGAAAAAGGTTCTTATCCTACGTTTTGGCTTGATTGATGGTCGTCAAAGAACACTTGAAGAGGTTGGTAAAGAATTTAACGTTACACGTGAGCGTATCAGACAGATAGAGGCAAAGGCACTTCGTAAGCTACGCCACCCAAGCCGTAGCAAAAAGCTAAAGGACTTTTTAGACTGATAAACTGGAGTTTGTCGATGAGTTATGCACACCCCCTTAACAAACTAACCTAACGCCAAAAACTAATTCAGAAAAGAAAAGGTTTGACTAAGCGTGGGGGATTCCATAAGGGGGACTTTGTCCCCCTTTGGTCGTGTGGGGAGGGTTAAGGGAGGGGATTTCGAAATTCCCTCC
>JAXJJE010000217.1:0-4940 GCA_036298405.1 Acutalibacteraceae bacterium | reverse complement strand
GTACAAACTAATTAAGTGCTATAAGCACCAGAGTGCAACTCTGACAAACTAACTCTAATTTATCTATTAAACCTTATCTGCGATAAAATCTGGTGTTACCCTTTTGTGTAACACTAAGCACAAAAATAATACACATTATAACAAGTGCAATGCTACCCACATAGCTGTCAGAGGCTGTTTGTATAGTGGTGTGGCTGTGGTATGTGGCTTGTGTAGGTGTGTAAAAACTGAATATTACAGCTGATATTACAGCTGATATAACACCCTGTGCCAAACGGTATAGGGTGAATTTTATTTTAGGTATATCTATTTTATCAGTTAATGAGTATATCTGAAAATGTACGCATATTCCACCCCAGCCAAGTGCAAACGAGCAAAGCCACAGTGGGGCAGAAAGGTCACAGCACATACTGCAACCTCTAGTAACCTCCCAAAAAGAGCTTATAATGCTCTGGCTGATTCCCTCAGATAATCCTAATATACCCATAAAGCGTATAATGTAATCTGTAATATGTAAATCGTCACATAAGCCTAAAAATGACGAGAATATAATAACCATACCACAAAGCGAGAATATACCGTTTATTCCACTTTCGGTAGAGGCTACTATAGCATTGCTGATGTGCATTTTGCTTTTTTTATTAGCTTTGGTATGTGCCTTTGCAGGAGAATATTTTATTTTTCGACAAGCAATTATCCCTAAAATTAGCTGAGCGATTATTTGACTTACCCATAATATTACCCCTGTGATTGCGTTGCAATATAATGAGCTACCTACAACAAAAACTACAAATGCAGGGCCACCACCAACTAAAAACATAGATAAAGCCTTGGCTGTGTTAAGGTCAATTTTTTCTTCATTATACAGCGTAGCTATACCCTTTGCACCAACAGGGAATCCACCACATAAGCCTAAAATTATTACACTGCCAGCTTCTCCATTGGTATGAAAAAGTCGCTTTGTTATTGGTGTAAGGTATTTGCCGATTAATTCAGAAAATCCACTTGTAACAATAAATGAAGAAAGCACCATAAAGGGGAATAGCGACGGAATAAGAATGTTGCCACAATATAAAAGTCCCTGTAAAGCTCCTGTTGTCATAAGTATCACCACTTTAGCATAATTTTTAAACATATAATAATTTATATGGCTGTTATAAGGTGGTGTATACCTTGCACAGGTTATATGGGTGGTGAATTTATGGGTAACGACAAAGAGAAATCATCAAAACGAATTACAGCCTTTTATAAGGATATGGTTAATTTGTCGCCATTTCTGGAGTTTAAAAGTAATCGAGAGGTTACTCTTGATGGTTGCAAGGGTATATTAGAATATAGACAGGACGCAATAAGAATAAATACAAGTAAAATGGTGGTATCATTTAAGGGCAGAGGCTTGAATATAAAATGTCTAACAGCAACATCTGTGATAATATCGGGGTATATAACATCAGTAGAATTTTTAAGGTAGGTGTAGGCAGTGGTAAGTGAGTTTTTAAGATGGTTAAGAGGTTATGTTGTTTTTACTGCTGTGGGTAAATATCCCGAAAGGCTTATTAATCTGGCTACAATGGCAGATATTACTGTGATAAATCCTATAGGAGAAAAGGGTAGCATTACTGCTCAGGTATCAATAAGCGACTACAAAGCATTGTGCTCTATACGCAAAAAAGCTATGGTGAAAATGCGTATAAGCAAAAAGAATGGCTTACCCTTTGTGCTATATAACAACAAAAAAAGAAAGGGTCTGGCTGTTGGTGTTGTGGCTTTTATTCTTATAGTAAATATTCTTTCTATGTTTATATGGAATGTTAATATCACAGGCAACGACAAGGTAAGTGTTTACGAAATGCAGAAGTGCTTAAAGGAAAATGGAGTTTATGTTGGTGCATTTAAAGGGAATATAAATGTTTCTGGCACAGAGAGAAAATTCTCGCTACAGCTTGGTAAAATAAGCTGGATGTCTGTTAACATTATCGGCAGTACAGCCACAGTACAGCTAAGCGAAAGTCAGGCTGTACCAGAAATAGCAGACAAAGAAAGTTTATGCAACCTTAAAGCAAGAAAAACTGGTCAGGTGCTTAAAATGGATATAAGAGAGGGAGAGAATTTTGCAAAAATAGGTGATGGAGTAGCCAAGGGGCAGTTGCTGGTAAGTGGAATAGTAAAGATTGGTGACACAGGTAAATCAAGATTTGTTCACAGCGACGGTGAGGTGTATGCTGGGGTAAATTCTAGAGAGAGGTTTAATATTGGTGTAAACAAAAGCTTTAATTTTCCCGTAAAATCAAATAAAAGACAGCTTTTAGATATAATGGGTGTAGAAATACCACTCGATTTAGCCTGTGCTGATAATGTGTACTACAGGGATTATAAAACCGAAAGCCTGTGCATTAATTCTGTGGATATGCCTATAAGCATTATTACAGAAGAAAGCTTTGCACTTAAAGAAGAAAAGGTAGTGTATACAGAAGAACAGCTAGAGCAGATTGCAAATGTGCATTTTGCACTTAACGATATTTTTACAAGGTGGGATTGTGAAATATCGCAAAAGGATATCAGCTATACAAAAAATAAAAACAGCTATATTTTCACAGCAGATTATTACTGCATAGAAAATATAGCTGAGTCTGTACCTATTCAGATTGTGAATTAATATGATTATAAATTATTCAAGCCCTGTAAATTAAAATCCGGTATATAGCGAGTGGTTGCCGAGCTAAGCTCCTGTGCAAAGCCGTCAAAGCCTAAAAGCTCCAGATGGTTCAGTACCTTCTGATATTCTCGCTTTGTGATTTTTCGGTTGATTTCAGGGAATTTATCTGCAATACCACAGGGTGTATATTGTGACATAAGACTGATTGTGATTTCGTTGCCGAAATTCTCGTTTAACAAATCAAGTACAGCAATAGAATTTTTGGTGTTAGACGGTAAAACAAGATGTCTTACAATAACACCTTTCTGCATAATACCCTCGTCATTATAAATATTGTTGGGCTGTTGGCTTAGCATTTCGCCAATAGCCTGTATTGCTGTTTCAGGGTAGTTATTTGCCTTTGAATATTTATTGGCAATTTCGTTTGTGGCGTATTTAAAGTCGGGCAGGTAGATATCTATGTAGCCGTTTAAAAGCTTAAGACTTTCTTTGCTTTCGTAGCCTCCACAGTTGTACACTATTGGAATTTGTGGCTTGTATATATCAAGGCTTTCGATTATTGCTGGTATAAAGTGTGTAGGATTAACAAGGTTTATATTATGCACACCCATATCCTCTAGCTTTTTATAGCAATCTGCAAGCTGTGCTGATGTAAGTACCTTGCCAAAGTTTTCGGTAGAAATTTTATAATTCTGGCAAAACACACATTTCATTACACAGCCACTAAAAAATACAGTACCACTACCATTTGTGCCACTTATACAAGGCTCTTCCCACATATGCTGTGAAATTCTTGCGACTACAGGTGATTTACCCATTTTACAGAACCCTTTACCAAGGTTTTCTGTACGCTCTGCGTTACAGCCTCGGGGACAAATATTGCAATAATCGTTACCAATATAATTGCTCATAATACACCTTCTTTAAATTACTGTTATATATAATTTTACGTTTTTTTAATTGTATGTCAAGAAGTAGCAAAGCTTTTTATTTATAGCTGTTGTGTATGGTCTTTTTGAAAAAAGTGTGGTATAATGTCTCTGTATATTGGATTTTATAATCTGATGAGGAGTGGTTATGTGAAAAATCCTTTTTTAACGCTAGCAGAGGATGGTAGCGTTTGTGTAGATAAGGAATGTTCTTTAAATAAAATGGTAATAGCAAGGGTACCAGTAAGAGGTATTGATGATAGCATAGAGGGTAAACCAGTGTCAGAGATTTTTTCGTCAAAGGTTATCGTTGACGAGGTTGTATTAAACCGTGAAAGGCTTAAAATCCCAGAGTTTGTACCAAGAGAAAAGCTACCATTCTGGCTTATTGATTCTATGAATTCAAACGATGATAATGTTATAGAATGTGCAAAAGAGATAGCAGTAAAATTTGGTAAAAGACTGGGTCTTATTTTTCTTACACTAAAAACCGGTTTGCCAGAAAACAGACAGGTGCGACCAGCATGGTGTGATGAACATTGGGAATACTGGAAAAACACCGAGAATATTATTGCTGTTGGTGGTCTTACAAGTGGTGAATTTGGCAAGGTGCTTGTAGCTACAGCACAGCAGATTTGCACTATAGATGACAAGCCTGCATATAATATTATAATCGTAGAAAATGCCAACAATACAGGTGTTATTGGCTGTGCAAAGCTTCTTAACAGTACACAGGGCATTAATTTGCTTATGGATTTTGGGCAGACTAATATGAAAAGAAGCATAGTTAAAAGAGAAAATGCCGAGATTGTTTCTATAGAAAATCTACCTATAATACCGTCTAAATATATGGAATGGTATGTTGATGATACAGACGAAAAACGCCGTCAGGCTGTGCTGCTGCACAGACATATTATGGAGGCTGTTGTAGACGCATACTGCAATGCCGAGCGTAAGGGTAGGGTAAACCCAGAAATTGTTATAAGCATTGCAAGCTATACAAAGGACGGTATACTTGATGAAAAACGTGGAGGCTATGCAAAGCTGTGTATGCTGTATAAGAATTATGGTGAATATCTTAGCGAGGAGCTTTCTAGTGTGCTTAAAACGCAGGTAAAGGTAACACTGGTACACGACGGTACAGCTGTGGCATTATGCTTTGCCGATTATAAAAATTCGGTTTGTGTTACACTTGGCACCTATGTGGGTGTAGGCTTTCCAGATATGCTGACTGATAGTCAGTAATATTATATAGAATACAGCTAATTGGTAGATATAACCATATATTTGTAAAATTTTTATTGACTTAGTTAAAATATGAGTTTATAATTAATATGTTATGTTGTATACAATAG
>JAXJJE010000216.1:0-15453 GCA_036298405.1 Acutalibacteraceae bacterium | reverse complement strand
GTCGCTTGTCAAGAAGAAGGACGAAGTGCTGAGTAAATTATGCCGACAAGATGTCTAGTGTTTAATTAGGTATTAGTATGAAATAGTATAAGTATTATGCTTGTTGTTTGCTTTCGTTTTTAGAAAAAATACAGCCACAGTAGTTTTGCCGGTATAGATTATATTCCTTAGATAGCACAATGGAGCGTTTGTATCCGTCTTTCTTTTTAAAATCGCTTACAAGATATTGCAAGCCGTGCTTTTTTGCGATTTCTTGACCAATATTATTTATCAGCTGTGCGTTTTTTAAAGGACTTATTGTAAGCGTGGTTGTAAAATAGTCAAAGCCATTTTGCTTTGCAACCTCGGCAGTTTTATTTAAACGCAGGTTAAAGCACTTTGCACACCTTGCACCACCCTCTGGCTCATTTTCTAAGCCTTTACAGAGATTGAAAAAATCATCTGGATTGTAGTCACCCTCTAAAAAGTCTACAGGATTTTCAAATGTCATACTTTCGATAAGTCTTTTTTGCTCGTTTGCTCTGTATTGATATTCCTCGTCAGGTGAAATATTTGGGTTGTAATAAAAAACTGTTATTTTAAAAAACTTAGATAAATACTCAATAACATAGCTACTACAGGGTGCACAACAGCTGTGCAGTAGCAGAGTGGGAATAGCCTCACTTTGTTGGATTTTTACAAGCTCCTTATCAAGTATTTTTTGATAGTTTATATTGTTCATAGCTTTTCTCCAAGAATAATTTCTTCAAGCTCGCTGTAGCTGTTGGCAAGCTTGCTTGCACCGGCATTTACAAGCTCGTCTTTTCCTCTGAATCCCCATGTACAGCCTATAACATCAATTTCTCCGTTCTGGGCTGTGCGAACGTCTACATTGCTGTCGCCTATATATACGGTTTTTGATTTTTCTGCACCTAGCTTTTCAATTATTGCGTTTAAAGAGGCTGGGTCTGGCTTTATAGGATATTCCTGCTTTTTACCCCAAGCCTCTTTAAAGTGAATATCAGGGAACAGCTTGTCTAAAATAGCCTTTACAAATATATCTGGCTTGTTTGACAGCACAGCCAGAATAACACCCTTGCTTTGTAAAGCTGAAAGTACCTGCTCGCTTTGTGGGTACGCACAGGTTTTGTCTGTGGCGTGTTCACCGTAGTAATGGTCGAAATCTGCCTTTAAAGCAAAAATTGTTTCTTCATTGTCACAGCCACTTGCTGTTTTAACAAGGTTAACTATACCACTGCCCACCATAAGCCTGTAGCTTTCGGTAGGGTGTGGCTTGAAGCCGTTTTTTACTAATGCGTAATTTACAGCATCGGCTAAATCCTCAAGTGTGTTTGCAAGTGTTCCATCAAGGTCGAATATGGCGTATTGATACATTGCTTTGCTCCTTAAAATCCGTAATGCTTTTTGATATAGTCATCGTCGTTGATATCAATTTTTTTGTTCTCTTTTTGTGGCTTTTCTTTTTTTAGCAGAGGTTTTTTCTTGATTTCGTTATTTTTTTGTTCCTCCTCAAGTGCATTAAGCTTTGCATTATATTTTATAAGCAAAACAATAGTTAGTGTAGAAATTAAAATAATGCTTGAGCAAATAGCACAGTAAAGTATAATACCATTTGAATGTGGCACGGTTGCAGAGTAGCTCATAGCAAAATTGCCACCGTCAACAGTTGCAGTGTAGCTTTCGTTCTCTGCTTTTTTAGCTTTTGCTGTAGAGCCAGATGTGTTATTTAAAAGATTTAAGCCTCTTATATACTCTTTGCCGTCACTTTTAGCTGTGTAGTTTATTTTTATATTGCTGTTTGCACCACTAAGCATATGAGCAATATTTACATTGTCGTTTACATCTATGCTGGTAACAACTGATAGGTCGCTGGTGTGCTTTGTGCTCGAAAAGCTGTTGCCACTTCCAAAAAGGTCGGCTACAGCAAGATTTAATTCTTCGGCTGTGCCTTGCTGAGTAACTCTGCAAGCAATACCGTCTGACAAGGTTTCTTTAGACACAACAAAGCCTCGTGAAGCTAAAAAGTTATAGGCGTAATCAAGACCCTTCTGACCAGTGTTGTAGTCATATATAAAGTCAACAGAACGCTTAAAGCTATTGTTTGAGTTGCTTGTAAGGTTGATATCAATTCCCTTTATAGAGTACTGCATACCGTCAGGTACTCTTATATCATATACTCCGTTTTTGTCAGATACCTTATATGTGTTATTTGACCAGCTGCCACTGGTTGCCCATTCACCATTTGTAAGCTCTACGCCCTCACCGTGGGTAGTTTCTTTTGGTAGCGTATAGCTGTAGGTAAGCTGTACAGGCTCTGCATTTTCTGAAACGAGGCCCAGCAGGTCTATTTTTTCTTCAAAAACAAGCTGTTCAGCCAAAGGGGTACTGCTTTTGTTTTGGTCACCATAGTAAATGCTTTCGTTACGGCAGTCTACAAACATTTTTGTATATTCCTGTAGTCGTGCAATATCTATTTTTTGGTATTTAACAGTAAAATCCATATATTCATTATTTTGCTTCCAACCAGCTACACCCTCTGGTGCAACTCGTGCTGTCATAAGCTCCTGCAAAGAAGCACCAAGCTTGTTGTAGGTGGTTATAGGTACTGATAGTGTCATTGTTCGGTTGAATAATGTGTTTTTGTGATTAACAGTATCTATTGTAACGCTTTTTACAGGTTCACCCTTAACGGTAGAGGTGTTAAGGGTAGAGCTTTTACTGCTGAAAACCTCGCTGTTATACTTAACTACATTAGAAGTAGACTCGCATTTAAGCTGTATTTTAGAGTCCTCGTTCTGGTATAGTGCGTCGTCAAGCCACGCAATAAGCAACATACCGTCAAAATCCTCTTTATAATAGGTACCCTTAGATAGTGGTGTGTTGGTGTATCCATAAGCAACAGCAATTTGTTTGCCGATAATACTTGCTATTTTTGTTTTATATTCCTCTAATGATGAAAACGATAAAACAAATACACATTTATAGGTGCCGTCTGTTGTTTCGGTACGATAGCTTAGGTTTTTAGGACATTTTTCTCGTATTGTGTTTTCTATTACCTCTTGCTTGTCTGCTTTGTTTGATGTGCTTTTGTCAAATATAAGGGTTACAACACGCTCGCCTACAAAATTATCAGAAACCTTCATAAGATTTTCTACCTGTGTTTCTGTTTTACCACAGCCACTTGCAAAAAGCATTATTGCTAAGGCAAAAAAGCATATTACAATAGGCTTTATTATCTGTTTTTTTATTTCCAATTTAAAGCATCTCCTGTTTAGCAATGTGGTCAAGCTGGCAACATTGCCTGTTATGGTTATGGTTACAAGCCTTTTTCCTGCTCAAGTAATATAACTCTTGCAGTAGAAGCCTCGGCACCGTCTATTTTTAATGGCAAAGCAACCAGTGTGTAGTGTCCGTCCTTGATTTTTGATAAATCAAGATTTTCTATAACAAGTACATCGTTAAGGGCAAGCTCTCGGTGTACTCGCATTTCCTCTAGCTCAAAGCCTATTGATATATTTTCGGTTCCTACTAATTCAATATTATAGTCAGCCATAACAAATACAGCACTAAGCGATAAAACACCCTCACCAGTACCCTTGAAAAGTATTTTTTTATGGCAACGAGGCAAAAGCTGTTCCATATCCTCACCCGTAAGCACATCATTTACAGTGATAACAGTACAGCCACCATAAAAGCGTGACATAGGGTAGTCTGTAATAGAATTACCGTCATCTAAAAAATGCTTTGGTGAGTCAATATGTGTGCCGGCGTGGTTGCAGAATTTTATTTTAGATAAATTATAGTCATCTCCACAGTCAATTCTGTAAACCCATTGGAAGTCGGTTACAGGGTCACCCTCATAAACTGGTGCAGATGTAATTTCTTTTGTTATATCGTGTACTATCATAAGTTTTCCTCCAGATTATATACATTTTAATTTTACCACATTATATAAAAGAATAAAAGATTTTTGATGAACTTTTGTCGATTTATATTGTAACATAGCGACAGAAATATGGTTTTTGTTTTTTAGACCTTTTATTAATAATAACCTTAATTGTTGTTGACTTTTTATGTGCTTTTGGTTATTATATATTACATAGATATATAATACTATATGGAGGTAGTTTATAATGTTAAGAAAAAATAACGATAATAGTAAGATTGCCATAATAATTGCAGCAATAGCAACACTTACAGCTGTAGCTGCCACTGTAGCTGCACTGCTTGTAGTTAGAGAAAAGAAAAGAAAAAGAGAAGAGCAAGAGCTGGACGAGTATCTTGATTATTCAATTCAGTAACATTCAAAAAATGGGTCACACCTTATAGACGGTGTGACCTTTTTTTAATTTAATATCAGTAAATTCCTTTTGCTAGGTATAAGAGCATTTTTTCGGTTTTATCATATATGGGTTGTAGCTGATTAAGCTTTAAAGGGTTTTTACCCTTGCCAAGCTCTACAGTAAATGCAGGTATATGTAGCTTATCTATAAGCCAATCCTTAAAGCCACCACCTGTTGCAATGCTTTCGGGTGTTGAAAGAGTGTAGCCACTAAGTGTAGCCATATTTTCGGCTATTTGCCTGCTTATTGCTGGTGTGCTGTTGCCAAAGTGCCAGTAAATTTCTTCACCCTGAGTGTGAAAGGCAACGGCTAAAGCAATGCTGTTGTGTCTGCAAAAGCTTACAAGAGCCTTTGTTTCGGCTTCGCTATGGGCATATGCACCACCATATCGGGTTGCGCAGGGCGAGGTTATACCCATAGCGATTTCTTTTGCTTTAAGGGTTTGCCAATCTGCGTTGAAGTTGTGGTTCAGGTCAACTCCCATAGCGTTGCTTTGCCAATGTAATGTATCGCCATTACTAAGGTAATCAATATAATTTCTTAGATTGTTGGCAGAGCTACTGCCATTAATAGATATTTCTACTCCGTCTGGGTTTACACATGGTATAATCGCTAAGGAGTGTTGCGAAAAATATTCCCACAAATTTTCATTTTGTAGGCTTTTATGGTTGATTATTGAGTCGCATATATTTATAATAAATTTATATAAAACAAAAGAGGTTATCCATTCCATACCGTGAAAAGCACCACAAAGCAATATTTTTTTACTGCTGTTACCTATGGTGTAGCATTCTATGGCTCTGCCCAAAACGCTTTTGCCTATTGGCTGTACATCTACAAAAAAGTAATTGCTTTTAATATGATTGTTTAATTCGTTGCGTGTGCTTTCGTCGCAGGGCTGTAAAAATAAATTTGTAGTGGTATTCATTAAAATCACTCCTTTATATTTATGCGTATGCGTAACGGTTATAAATTATTTAACACAGAGCAGAAAAAGGAGAAACAGCAATGGAGCTATACGAAAAAACTCTTAATAGCACAGATATATTTAAGGGTAAGGTAATCCACGTTACAGTAGACGAGGTAGAGCTACCGGATGGTCGTAAATCGAAAAGAGAGGTTGTTAATCACCCTGGTGGTGTATGTGTAGCTGCGTTGAATGATAATAACGAGCTTTATTTTGTTCGCCAATTCAGATATCCATATAAAGAGGTTGTACTGGAGCTACCAGCCGGAAAGCTGGAAAAGGACAGCACTCCACTTGAAAATGGTATAAGAGAGCTTAAAGAGGAGATAGGTGCTGTAGGTAAGGACTATAGATTTTTAGGTGAGCTGTATCCGTCAGCAGGCTATTGTGGCGAGATAATATATCTTTATTTTTGCAGAATAGAAAGCATTGGTGATAATTGCCTTGACGAGGGTGAATTTTTAAACCGAGAGACTATTCATATAGATAAGGCAGTAGAAATGGTTCTGAATAACGAAATTAAAGACAGCAAAACTCAAACTGCTGTGCTTAAAACTGCAATGCTTTTGAAAAACGGTGTTTTATAATTTTAGGGTTTGTGGTATAATTATAGATAAATAAAATTATTAAGGTGGTATGGCTGATGGCTATTAGCCCTGTATTGATAATAATTGTAGCTGCAATTTTGATAGCAACAGCATTTTTGTATATTATAAACAGGCCAAAGGTGCCTATTTTTACGGGCGTTTTCTTGTTTTTGCTTTTGTCGTTTGTAGCGTTAACCTTTGTGCTTAATGTAGAGCTTACCTCTACCACTAACATACTAAAGCCAGAGAATAATGCCTTTAATGCAATATGTAGCTTTATAACAATGCAAAGCAAGCCAACCTCGCAAATGCTTTTAGATAGCTTTAATCTTTTTGGCAAAATAGATATTGCCCTTATTATTATAACAGCAATAGTATTTGTGTTAGAAATGAGGGTGTTGTTTAAGGCTACATCAAATAAATAAAACAAAAGGGGATATTAATGACTATTTATAATACAATAGAAAAGCTAGAAAAGCCCACAGCCGTTGCACTGGGGCATTTTGACGGTATACATCTGGGACATCAGCTTGTAATAAATAATGCAGTTAAGTGCAAAAAACAGGGACTTGTGCCAGTAGTGCTTACCTTCAGCCAGAATCCAGCGTGTGTATTAACAAAAAAGAAGATACCGTATTTAATGGCTAATGACTATAAAAATGAATGTATTGAGGCTTTGGGTGTTGAATATTTATTTAATCTTGATTTTCAATCAATTATGAATTTAACTGCTGAGGAGTTTGTTTCTGAAATTCTGCATAAGAATCTTAATGCAAAGCGTGTGTATTGTGGATTTAATTATCACTTTGGCAGTGGTGGAAATGCCAACAGCGAAACTCTGCGTGATTTATGCTCAGAATATAATATAGAGGTAGTGTCGCTTCCACCAGTGTTATTCAACGATGAGCCTATAAGCTCAACAAGAATACGCCATTATTTAAAGCAGGGCAGAGTAGCAGATGTTACCAAAATGCTGGGCAGAGAGTTTGCGTATAGATTGCCTGTGTGTAAGGGTAATCAGCTGGGCAGAAGAATGGGTACACCAACCTTTAATCAGCCTATACCTGAAAATATGATTTTACCAAGATATGGTGTGTATGTAACTGCAGTGATAATGGAGGACGGCACAAAGGTGTGTGGTGTAACTAATATAGGCATAAAGCCTACGGTTGGCAGTAATGCACCATTGGCAGAAACCTGGATGCCTAAATATAGCTGTGGAGAATTGTATGGTAAAATTTTAGAATTTCACATTCTTGATTTTGTACGAGGCGAAACAAGGTTTGACAGTATATTCGAGCTTAAGGCAGCAATACTTTCAGACGGAGAATATGCAGAAAAATGCTTTAACAGCTACTATAAAAAGTAATGAAGACAAGCCCGAAAAGTCGCAGTTTTTTGCGACTTTTTTTATTAAATATTATAGCTGAAAAGAAATTTCAGCCATTTGATTTTTAGTGCAAAAAATTAGTTGTTTTGTGTAAGAAAAATGCTGTAAATATAGTAAACTAGATAGGATGAAAAAATAAAAGAGAGGTATTTAAGGTGAAAAAATTAAAGCTGTTTAATCTGGCATGGCCAATATTTATAGAAACGGCATTGTTTATGATGCTTGGCTTTGTAGATGTGTTTGTGCTTAGTGATTATAACGATTTAGCTGCCTCGTCGGTAAATACGGCTAATCAGGCAGTATCTATTGTTACTATTGTTTTTTCTGTGATATCCGGTGCAAGTGCTGTTTTGATATCGCAATATCTGGGTGCAGATAATAAAAAGGGTGCGTCACGCATTGCGGCGTTGTCTATTACCTTTAACCTTATATTTGGTGTAATTATAAGTGCAGTACTTGCACTGTTTAACCGTCAGATTTTATCATCTATAGGTGCAACAGGAGATGTGCTTGAATTTGCGAGCCGATACCTTACAATAGTTGGTGGCTTTTTGTTTTTGCAGGCTGTGCTTAGTGCAATGTCTGTAATAATACGCAACCATGGTATGACGCAGATTTCTATGTATGTAACAGTAGGAATGAATATAATAAATACTGTGCTCGATGTGATTTTTGTTAAGGGCTTATTTGGAGCACCACAAATGGGTGTAATGGGTGTAGCAGTTGCAACAACCTTCAGCCGTGTTATGGGTGCAATTATACTTGCTGTTGTGCTGTTTAAATATGTAGAAAAGCCAAGCATATTCAAGCTGCTAAGGCCTTTTCCGTTTAGGGATGTTAAAAATATTATAAAAATCGGTGTGCCATCAGCTTTAGAGTCTTTCTTATACAATCTGTCACAGCTGGTAGTAACCTCTATAATATTAACCTGTTTAACAAATACTGAGCTTATTACAAAAACCTATGTGCAGAATATAACAATGTTTTTTTATGTTTTCTCGGTAGCAATAGGACAGGCTTCGCAGATTTTAACAGGACATTTAGTTGGTGCCAAAAAGCTTGACCAAGCCTATAAGCAGGGCTTTAAGGGATATTTGTGTGCACTTGCTATAACGATTGGTATATCGTTAGTAGGTATTATTTTTAGAACTTCGCTTATAGACATATTTACAAATGATGCTTCTGTTATAGAATTGGGTGCAAATATACTTATACTTAACCTTGTGCTTGAGCTGGGCAGAACAACCAACCTTGTTGTAATTGCCTGCCTGCGTGGTGCTGGTGATGTAATATTCCCTACAGCGTGTGCTATATTCTCTATGTGGATGATAAGTGCATTGGGGTCATATATTCTTGCAGTTGTATGTGGAATGGGCTTATACGGACTATGGATAGCCTTTGCAGCTGATGAATGTGTAAGAGGAATTTTGATGATATGCAGATGGAAAAGTGGCAAATGGCGTAATAAGGGAATGGCTATTGAGTAGTATTTCTTTTTTGATACAAAATAAGTATAATAAGTATAGATGTTTTTTCACACAAATTTAAAAGCAGAGTGTTTTATTTTTGTGTCAGGTATCGAATATGCCTGTTGTACAAGCGTTTTTGTTGACAAAATATAAGCGTATCTATATACTAATAAAGGTAAAAACAGCAATGGTGCTGTAGGCTGGGTAATGCCCTGTTCCTACAGCACTTTTTTGTTTTAATATAATAAATTTAGTTACAAAAGAATATCATATACTGAATACTTATTTATGTTTGTGCAGGTGTTTAGTTATGGTTAGCTTTATAAAAAAGAACAGGAGAATTTTAAGTATGAATGTACCTTCTTTATTTGGTAGTATGGTTTTTGATGACGCAACAATGAAAGAAAGATTACCTAAAGAAACCTACAAGGCTCTTAAAAAGACAATGAAGGACGGTGACCCATTAGATATTAATGTGGCTAATATTGTTGCTAATGCTATGAAGGATTGGGCACTGGAAAAGGGTGCTACACATTATACTCATTGGTTTCAGCCAATGACAGGTATCACAGCCGAAAAGCACGACAGCTTTATTAACCCAACCGATGACGGTCAGGTTATTATGGAATTTTCTGGTAAAGAGCTTATCAAGGGTGAGCCAGATGCCTCTTCGTTCCCTTCTGGTGGTATAAGAGCTACCTTTGAGGCACGAGGCTACACAGCATGGGACCCAACCTCTTACGCATTTGTAAAGGACGGTACCCTTTGTATACCTACAGCCTTCTGTTCTTACACAGGTGAGGCTTTGGATAAGAAAACTCCTCTTTTGCGTTCTATGGAGAGAATCAGCGTAGAGGCTGTAAGAGTTTTAAGACTTCTTGGCGATAACGAAACAACAAGAGTTGTTACCACTGTTGGTGCCGAGCAGGAGTATTTTCTTATAGACAGAGATTTATACAATCAGAGAAAAGACCTTATTTATACAGGCAGAACATTATTTGGTGCAAAGGCTCCGAAGGGTCAGGAGCTTGAGGACCACTATTTTGGCTCTATAAAGCCAAGAGTAATTGCTTATATGCAAGACCTTGACGAGGAGCTTTGGAAGCACGGTATATACTCAAAAACAAGACACAACGAGGTTGCACCAGCACAGCACGAAATGGCACCTATCTTCTCAACTACAAACCTTGCAACTGACCACAACCAGCTGACAATGGAGATTATGAGAAAGGTTGCACAAAAGCATAATCTTGTTTGCTTGTTGCACGAAAAGCCATTTGCCGGTGTAAATGGTAGTGGTAAGCACAATAACTGGTCACTTTCTACTAACACAGGTAAAAATCTGCTTTCTCCTGGTAAAAAGCCAGCCGAGAATACTCAGTTTTTGTTGTTTTTAGCAGCTATAATGAAGGGTGTACACGAATATCAGGATTTGCTGAGAGTTTCTGTTGCAAGTGCAGGTAACGACCACCGTTTAGGAGCTAACGAAGCACCACCAGCAATTATCTCTATGTTTATCGGTGACGACCTTAAAGCAGTTATGGACTCTATTATTCAGGGTACAGAGCTTAAATCTATGGAGTCAAGAAGAATGGAGCTTGGTGTAGAGGTGTTACCAGATTTCAGAAAGGACTCAACTGACCGTAACCGTACATCACCATTTGCTTTTACAGGTAATAAGTTTGAGTTCCGTTCGCTTGGTTCGTCGCTTAATATTGCTTGCCCTAACATTATGCTTAACACTATTGTTGCAGAGCAGTTCAGCCAGTTTGCAGATGAGCTTGAGGGTGTTGAAAATGTAGAGGAAGCTATAAAAGCTCTAATTAAAAGAGTATTTACAGAGCATCAGGATATAGTGTTCAATGGTGACAACTACTCTGAGGATTGGGTAATAGAGGCTGAACGCAGAGGCTTGCTGAATCTTAAGTCTATGCCAGAGGCAATACCACACTTTATAGACAGAAAGAATATTGATTTATTCATAAAGCATAAGGTTCATACAGAAAGAGAAATGTACTCTCGTTATGAAATTCAACAGCAGGAGTACGGTAAGGTTATCAATATTGAGGCTCTTACAATGCTTGATATGGCAAGAAAGGATATTTTCCCTGCAGTTTCTGCTTATATTCACAAGCTTGTTGAGGCTTGCACAGCTAAAAAGGCTTTGTCTGCTGCAATTCCTTGTGACGCCGAAATAAAGGTTATTGAGCATTTGTCTAAGCTACTTGTATGCTTCCAGAATAAAATTGAAGAACTAGAGGCTAAGGTTAACGAAGCTAAGGGTATTGAGGATGTAGCACAGCAGGCGTTGTTCTATCGCAACGGTGTATTTGCAGCGATGAACGAGCTAAGAGCTGTTGGTGACGAAATGGAGATTTCAACTGCTGCCAGCTTCTGGCCATACCCAACCTATGGCGATTTGCTTTATGGTGTAAGATAAAAATATATCAAAAAATAGCAAAAGCAGGCAACAAGTGCGTTGCCTGCTTTTTTGTATGTGTATAGGGATAAGATGAAATCAAATAAATTTTATTTATATTGTTGACCGAACTGCTAACAAGATGTAAAATTAACCTATAATTATTTTATATAAAACAAGACAGGTGTAGCTATTGCTTTGATGAAGCTATAGTGATAGCCAGCCTGCAAAGAAGGATTTAAAATATGAGTGAAAAAATAAATTTTACCACATTGTTTAAGCTGAGTGACGCTGATAAGTGGGAATATATAAAAGACCATTGCGTGGCTAAAAGTGAAATGCACGACATTGCCGTTGGCTATGCACATACGGTGGTGCTGAAGGCTGATGGCACTGCAAGGGGTGCTGGTGATAATAGAATGGGGCAGTGCAATGTTTCTTCGTGGAAGGATATTGTGTCGTTGGTGGCAGGTGATTATCACACTGTTGCTTTAAAAAGTGACGGCACTGTACTTGCAACAGGAAGTAACCAGTATGGTCAGTGTGATGTTTCAGGGTGGTGTGATGTAGTAGCGATAGCAACCGGAAAAAACCATACTGTAGGCTTAAAGGCAGATGGTGCAGTGGTTGCCTGTGGTATTAACGATAAGGGACAGTGCAATGTGTCAAAATGGAAGGATATAGTAAGCATTAGTGCCTATTCATATAATACAGTTGGAGTAAATCAGGATGATGTTATGTTTGTTGCAGGTACCTGTATAACTAACCCTTTTGATAATGATAATGCAAGAGCTAACAATGTACAGACGAATAACACACAGGGCTTTGCAGGTAATACAAGAAATAGCCAACCGAACACCACAAGAGGTGCTTATACACAGACCAATAATGCACACCAGAACTACTCACAGTCAAATAACTATGCTCAGCAAAATAATAAACAACCAACTGGCTATGCACAGCAGGCTCAGCCAACAAACAGAAAGCTTAAATTCAGAAATATACAATGTATTTCATCAAGGCAAAATCGTACTGTGGGCGTAAAAAAAGACGGTATGGTAGTTTTTTCGGGTACTAGCGTATACGGAGAGTCAAATGTTAGCTATTGGAACAACGTTGTATCTGTATCGGTTGGTACATTCCATATAGTAGGCTTAAGGGCAGACGGAACAGTTGTAGCTGTTGGAGATAATCGCTATGGCGAGTGTAATGTGGCACAGCTAAGAGATATTGTAGATGTGTCGGCAGGCTGTTCGTTTACAGTTGCATTAAGAGCAGACGGCACAGCTGTAGTTTTAGGCATTAAAGGCTTGCTGTATAGCATTGTGTCAAGCTGGTCTAATATAATTGATATTTCTTCTGGAGAGCATCATACTGTAGGCTTAAGATCAGATGGTACAGTTGTGGCTGCTGGTAACAATACAAATAATCAATGTGATGTAAGAACGTGGAATAATATAATTGCAGTTTCTGCCGGAGAAAAGCATACCGTAGGCTTAAAGGCAGACGGCACAGTTGTGGCAGTTGGCTGTAAAAAGAATGATAAATGCAATGTAGGCTCATGGAGAGATATAGTTGCAGTAGCAGCTGGTAGAAACCATACAGTAGGCTTAAAGCGAGATGGTACAGTTGTTGTAACAGGAGGCTTTGCGTCGGGTAAATATAAATATGGAGCTACAGAATACTGGAGAAATATAGTGGCTATTGCTGCAGGTGACAATATTACAATTGGTGTAAGGGCAGATACTACTGCTGTTACTACAGAGCAGAATAAGTATGGCGAAAGCTACAAGGTGAACACCTGGAGAAATATAAGAACTACATCGGGTTAATACTAATTTAAGGCAACAGTTTTTGTTGCCTTAAATTTTATCTATTGGGATATAGTATAACTTTTGCTACAACATTGAAATTTATATGGGTGTTTGGTACAATAATATTAGTTATTTATAAAGGGTTTAAAGAGGTGATTTTATGGAGCTTTTTGATGCAGAAAAGGGTTTATTTCATTTTGTGTTTGCAAATGGCGAGGATTATTATTATACTGATTCTGCTGTAAGGCTTACACTGCACCAATATATATATTGTGAGCTTATGCGACAAGGCTATAGGTCTGTGTTTTTCTTTACCGGAGATGACGGTTGCTATGAGCTGTCTATGGTTAATATGGACTTTTTTGATATATCAGAAAAGAAAAACGGGCTGTTTGACCGTATAAAGCTTTTTCAAAGGCCAGTTAAAACACAAGAGGAGTTTGCAGGTAAAAGGCTTATAAATGGTAAAAACGATTTTGAAGATTGCTTGAACAGAATGATTACACTTATGAACGAGCAAGACCATATGGCGTTTTTCTTTTCGATAGAAACCTTTAAGGAGCTTGCAGAGATAGAGGGCGTGGCTCAAAGGCTTATGGATTTATCAGCAAAAAATCACAGGACTGGTAACCGTCACATAATTTTAATTCATGCACCTATTAATGTTGATGGAAGTATAGACTATTTTAAAGACGAAAAAGGAATATTTCGCAGTGGACTATTCCCAGAAATAAATAAGATTTTTAACAAAAAGAAAAATATGTATATTTATGACGAGCTTAAAAACGAGCTTGACGTAAGAATGGTTTTTCTTAATACATTAACCCGAGAGCGTATATATTCGGTTGTGTATCGTCATTTTATGAAAAACGAATCCTGCTTATCAAACAGCTTTAATATGATTGATGATTATGTTGATTTAATATATTTCTGGTATAACTCACAGTCATTCAGAGAGTATACTGGTAAGCTGTTTAACGACAAGGCTAAAAGAGTGTTTTTAAATATAGAAGAAAGCCTTGGCGATAGGCTGATTTTTAATAAAATTGCAGAGCTTATAAACACTATAAAAAATTCTAAGGAGGGTGAAAACTCACTTAGAATGTGGTTTTTCTCGAATGGCTACAAGCTTGATAGTGCTGAGCTACCTATAATTGAGTATAACTCTAAAATTACAAAGCTACAGCAGGTATACAAAAGACTACAAAGCAAAGCCAGCGATTATTATATGAGAGAAGAAATAGGCGAACAGCTTTTGCAGATTATTACAAAGCTACAAAAGCCAAGTGTGATAGTGTATGACGATTATTGCTCGTTAAGCTATATGGAAAAGTTTATTGACTTTGCCTGCGAGGCAACCTCTGACAAATATCAGGAGGTTGATATGCTTACGCTTGAAAAATCATTAAAGGCAATACGCTATGCAATACAAAGAATGTTCTCTGTTACCTATGACGAAAATACATTGTCAGAGGATAATGAGTCAGAAAATAAAATAAGTGACTCCTGCTATGAGCTGTATATGACTATACTTAAATCAACAGTTTGTCTTCACACTATACAAGAAGAAAACAGGCTGTTAAGTAAACGAATAGCCGAGCTTGAGAAGGAGCTTACAAAGGCGATTGATGACGAAAGAAGCTTTGAGGCTCTTAACCCAGATGTTGTAAAAAGAGAGAGCGAGTTAACCTATGGTGCTAATGTATCGCCAGAAATGCACGAGCTTTATACTAAAAAAGAGCGTGCCTATAACCTGCACGAAACAATAAAGAATAAAAAGTTTGTAAAATCACAAAAGAGTAGCTGGATAGAAAAGCTGAAGGCGACTATTCAGGCAACAGAAACTACACTGGAAATGAGCTATGGTGAAAATCTTAAAACTATTAACAGCAGTGTAGAGTCAATGCTAAGAAAGGCACAGGATACTATTGTGAGTTCGAAAAGCCTGTTACAAGAAATTTCAAACAGCTCTGATGAGTTTAATGATATTATGAACGAGGCAGAAGGTGTACACACCAGAGAGACTATGCCAGAGCTTTTAGAGGTTAATAGTAAATATACAGAGGTTGAAAAGCCTGTTGAAATATCGGTAGAAGAAGAATTTGAAGAGGTGCTGCAGATATATGATTAATTTAGGTATAGATTTTGGAAGTACTTATACGTTGGTGTCGGTATATAAACATAATACAAAGGCAGTAGAAGCCTTAGCTTTAGATCAGGGAACACCATGTATACCTTCTGTTGTGTCGTACGATGAATACTCTCAGCGTTACGAATTTGGTAAGGGTGCAAAAAGTCAGACAGGACGTAAGGGAGTAAAAATATTTAAAGCCTTTAAAATGCTGCTTACTGACAAAGAGGGCAGCAAGCGTTTAGAGGAAAGAGGCTTTGACTCTGAAAATACACCAGAGAAAATATCTGCTATTTACCTTGAGGAGTTACTAAGAAAGGTATTAACCGACCT
>JAXJJE010000215.1:0-1417 GCA_036298405.1 Acutalibacteraceae bacterium | reverse complement strand
TTTACAAATACATCCTTTAGTGGGATTCTTACACCTGTTTCTGCTTCTATTCTATTTACAAGTCTTGTTGCTCTTAGTGAATGTCCACCTAGCTCAAAGAAGCCGTCATTTATGCCAACCTGCTCTGCACCCAGTATCTCACCAAAGATATTACAGATGATTTCTTCTGTACTATTTCTTGGTGCGATATACTCTCTTGATACCATTGCTTCGATTTCAGGTAATGCTCTCTTATCAAGCTTACCGTTTCTTGTCATTGGCATTGCTTCTATCTGCATCATATATGAAGGTATCATATATTCTGGAAGTGAACTGCTCAAACTGTTTCTAATATCAGAAACGCTTATTTCTTCGTCAGCTATGTAGTATGCATAAATTGCATTATCACCGTTTTTGTCTGCTCTTGCAATTACTGCACAGTCCTTTACAGCTTCTATTTCCTTGATTCTGCTTTCGATTTCTCCAAGCTCTATTCTGAATCCACGGATTTTTACCTGTTCGTCTATTCTGCCCAGATAATCTATATTACCATCATCTGTCCATTTTGCAAGGTCGCCTGAACGGTACATTTTGCCCTCACCAAATGGGTTATCAACAAACTTTTCTGCTGTAAGCTCTGGTCTGTTTAAGTATCCTCTTGCTACACCATCACCTGTAATGCAAAGCTCACCTGGTACACCTATTCCACACAACGCATCATTATTCATTATATATACATTTGTATGTACTGTTGATTTACCGATATACAAGTATTCAGTATCTGCTGTTACAATTGCATAGCTTGTATTTACTGTTGCCTCTGTTGGACCATAAGAGTTAATTACCTTACGTCCACTTTCAGCCCACTTCTTCAATATAGCAAGCTCACCAGCTTCACCACCTGAGTCTAACAAACGTAGGCTAGGTAGATTATCAGGATTTAGCTCCCTTACTACCTTTGGTGTTAATGAGGCTGTGGTTATTTCATTTTCTGCTATATATTTTTCAAGCTCTGACATATTGTATCTTACATCTGATGATACAACATACAACGCTGAACCATTACACAATGTTCCGAATATATCACCAATTGACTGGTCAAAGCAATAGCTTGCATACTGTAGCATTCTATCCTTGTCAGTCATTTCAAAGGTCTGCTCATATGACTTTATAAGTCCTGTCAAGCCATCATTCTGAAGCATTACACCCTTAGGCTTTCCTGTTGTTCCTGATGTATATATACAATACGCAAGATTGTCATAGTTGCTTACCTTTTCTGGATTTTCTGAACAGCTACTATAGCTTTCAGAAGCTGACATATCTATTACAGGAATTTCAACATTAAGCTCCAGATTGCTTTCTGACAGATAGGTCAATACTGCTTTTGCATTACTGTCATTCAGCATATATTCTATTCTTTCAACCGGATATGTAGGGT
>JAXJJE010000214.1:0-9336 GCA_036298405.1 Acutalibacteraceae bacterium | reverse complement strand
GCCTGCGTGCATAAGGACCTTCATGCACAAGCCTGACTTTGCCAAGGTGTGATTTGCTTGTATCGACATAGAACTTTTTACCCTGCAAATCTCCGTCCATTCGTGGAATCACCTGTGCCTGTACTACCTCGGTGTGCAGTGCCTCTGCCGTTTGCTCTATAGATTTAATTGAAGCCTGACTTAGCTTTTTAAGTACATTTGTATTTATAGTTACTGTAGATTTAACCTTAATCAACTATATCAGCTCCAGTTTACAGTAATTAACGCTACCGTCTGGGTTGCGTGCCTTGGTGGCTGTGTGTATGGTGCGTTGTACTCCATACACAACAGCTATACCACCACTAAGGGTAGGCAGATTGGGTGCAATATCGTTTGGTATATATGCTATGCCGTTTAGCTTAACCTGCTTTTTATCGGCTGTGTAAACAGCTTTTGCACCTTCCTGATAATTACACTTAAAGCTACCCTTAAAGGCTGTGGCTGGCTCTCCGTCCTCTGTTAAGCCCTCTTGATGTAGTGTGATTTCTATATCTGTTTTGCAAAAGGCTTTGTTAATTAAGCTTGGATATTTCATCTTATACCTCTGTAGCACAGTCCTGTGGTGCATAGCAATTCGTAAATATCTCTGCGAATTGCCACACCACCCTGTACTGTTACATTCCAACCACCAGAAAAGCTCATTGATACACCATTAATGCTGTAGCTTTGCAGTATATTGCTTAGAACCTCTGCATTTTCGTACTCAAACTCTGCAAGCTGTTTGCATACCTCTTTTACGATTTTTTGCTGATATGGTGTGAGCTTGTCAAACCCACAAACCACAATGCGATTGTATGTAAGTATGTCGATGTGTCGGCTCGCCTTTGCAAGTGCGTTTTCAAGTTCGCTGTCGGGTATCAATTCATTTTCGTACTCGATAGGCTCTAAATAGGTCATTCCTTATCAGCCTTTTTAAGCTTGGTGTTCTCTGCCTTTAGCTTTGAGTTTTCATTCTTAAGCTCTGCATTTTCATCGAGTAGCTTTTTGTAATCGGCATAAGGCACTGTCTTATCTGCTGGTGTTTCCAGCACCTTGCCCTTATCGTCCTGGATTTCATAGCCCTGTGCAAGATAAGCCTTTTTGTTTGCTTCGTCTACTGTGTAAACCTTGTTGTTTTTTACTGCCAGCATTTATTAACCCTCGCTTTCTGAGTGAATAATACAACCGTCCTTGAACAGGTGGTCGATTGCGAATGTACCGTTATATCTTCTGTTCTGATATAGGTAGTTGTCTGATGTTCGGCTGTCTGAACCTGGGTGGAACAGGTGGATATATGAATACTTAACTCTTGATACCTGTGCCTCTGGGTCAATCAGGATATAGTCAATATTCTTAGCACCACTAGCAGGTGTACAGCCGTTTGTGAAGTCGTACAGTGTCTTGAATCTGTTAGAAGGTACGGTAATGATATTACTGATATCATCAATGCTATGTACTCGTCTGTCGATACCACCACCTGACTTAATATCAAGTGTACGCTGAATACCCTCGGCATTCTTCAGCATTGTCTTATATTTTGATGTGCAGAAAAGCACCAGACGGTCCAGAGGTACACCCTTATCCTCAAGCATTTCAAGGTTAGCGTCGAAGTCTGCAAGGATATTTGCAGGTGTTAGAGCCTCTGTTTTGATTGTTGCACCAGCTCTTTTAGCCTCTGAATATAGCTTTGAATATGTATAGCAATCAAGCTCTGGAATAGCCTGTGTACGCTCAAAGCGATTCTGAACATTTGCTAATGATACAATTGTGTCTGTTTCATCAAAGTCCATTGGGTCGATAACAAATTCAATGGAACGGTCGTGGTCCAGTGTTTTTGTTTCAAAGTCGTTCGAGTAAACACCCTGCTGATAGCCTAGGCTCGCCCTTGTGTGGTCTTTATATCCCGATACTGTCAATGTAGGGATTTTGATGTCCTTAGTATTCTTTACCTGAATATCTGAATTTGAGTGATACAGAATATCACTGGTAGACTCCTGACCATAAAGCTCACGAAGCTGGTTAGAGAATTGTGTTACATAGTTGATTGTGTTTGGCATTGTTTAATCATCCTTTCTTTTTAATTCCGAATGCGTTGTTTAGCTTGTCCTCTGATGTCGACTTGCTGTTGCCACCGTCAGACCCGATTTTAAACCCACCTTTGTGCTTGCCTTTATCGCCTGCCTGTTGTTTCCAGTCTGGGTACTTCTTAGCCACAGCCTGCAAAGCAGTTGCAATGTCTGAACCGTCACGCTTAACGATATTTTCAGCAAGAACTACGGCATCTTCTATGCAGTCAGGGTTAAAGCCTAGCTTCATAGCCTCTATCTGTGTTTTAAGTGCAAAGTTTTCGGCTCTTAGCTCGTCCTCGGCTGATAGCTTTGGTAGCTCTGTTTCGGTTGGTGCTTCTTCGCTTGGCTGGTCTGCCTGTGGTTCATCCTTTGCACTCTCGTCAGCCTTTGGTTCATCTGCTGGCTTATCGTCTGGGGTATCCTCTGGCTTGTCCTCTGGCTTGTCCTCTGGCTTGTCCTGTGGCTTATCCTCTGGCTTTTGCTCGTTTGGTGGCTCTGTGTTTGCCTGTGGTTCTGTTGGCTCTGCCTTTTCTTCCTCAGGCTTTTTCTTATCATCTGCCATTTTTATTACCTCACTTTCTTAAATTTGGGTAGTAAAAAAGCACCCTGCATAATTGCAAAGTGCTTATTTTACTGGTGTGCTATTCTGTTGTTCGGTTGGGTTACTTGTGGCTGTTTTCTTTGTGGCTGTTTTCTTTGTGGCTGGTACTTCTGTTACTGCCCTCATACCTAAAAGGTACTTGCCACGCTTTTCTGACACCTCAAACTGTTCGCCCTTTTTGCGTAGCTGGTTGTTGTTCTCGATGTCATAAAAGTTTATGCGTGCTTGAACTTTCATTTTGTCACCTCCTGTTTAGGGTATAGAAAAAGCACCTCCATTCGGAAGTGCTTATCTTTAAGCTTCTTTAGGTTTATATCTTATTCCGTTGTCTCCAGGAAATGGAGTATCGTGCTCTCCACGTAACATAAGTTCTCTAGGAATACCATTAGGGAATGCATCGCAAACCATACCTTTTTTTCGGTGTACACAATTATTACACATTATAGTTTCGCCTCCGACATCACAATACCAGCGTTTATCTTGATATGACATACTACATTTCCTCCATAAATATTATATTCCCCTTGACTTCTGATATATAAAACAATGTATTTTTATTAAATAATATTTCGCTTTCATTAGGGTTATATTGCCTTATATCTCTACCGAATTTACTTTTGATTACCATTTGTATATCCATACTATCATCATATACAGAAGTTGACGTGGATGTAAATGCAGTATATTTAATCACACTATCATTAGAGTGATTTTTCCAAAAAGCATTAATATCTTCAATCATATCAGAGCTTAAGGAGCGATATACAACTCCTTGGTAAATAGGTAACTTTTTAAGTGCGTTATCTAAGTTATTAACAAATTCTTTTTCTTGAATGCTGAGCTCTGCTCCAGAGCGTAACTTCTCATTTATCTTGTAGCTTTCAGATGAAATATAAGCATTTAATGCACTTAATTCCTCTTCACTTAATTCTAAATCTATTATACCACTTTCACCCGATTTTGCAACAGGTTTCAAGCTCTTTTCCTTATCCCTCCACTGCTTGGCTCTAGCCTTATAAACACGCTTGTTTTCTTCGTCTAAGCTGTATTTGCTTATGCGTTCGCATTTCTCGGCTTGCTGGGCGTTGTAGTGGGCTTTTTGTTCTTGGCTATATTCGTCTACTGCTTTCTGTTTTTCTTCTGCTGTGGGCTTCTCTGGTGGTGTGTTGATACCCTCAAAGTAGGTTGTATGTATATCTTTACAATTTGGGTGGTACAAACCCTTTTCTATTGCTGTGCTTAACAGTGGGTAGCCTTTTTCTTTGGCTTCCTCTGCTGTGCCACCACTCCACACATCATCAATAAATACCCTGCCAACAAACGGTAAGCACTTAGGGCAAGGACAGCTACGCTTGTTGAGTATAACAGTAGTTACACCCCATTCGTTTCGTTTGGTACCCTCGCCTTGCAGGTAGGCTCTTGTGGTTGCTGTACGGATTGCCATACTCGCATAATTTTCAAGAGTATGCCTTGCTCCGTTTTTGTATTCAACGCAGTTTAAGCCAGCGTTGAGCATATCCTTTGTAGCCATATCCACAGCCTTTTTATAGGTTGTGCCACCGGCATTTGCATACACCTGTGCATTGAATATAGCCTTGCGATATTGGTCGTTTGCAAGCCTTAAAACTGCTGTTTCTGCCTTTTCCATATCGTGGGTAGTGGCTGTTATTAGTGCTTCAAGCTTACGGTCGTTAAGTCCGAAGAACTCGCCTATGATATGCGTTTTACCTGTATAGGGTGGCTTGTTGGTACCGTTTATTTTATAACCTCGCTTTATAGCTTGCAGTATTTTGCGTTCTTGCTCTGTTTCTCCGTCTGAATAGTAATCTCGTATAAGCTGGGTAATTCTACCGTTGATGTTCTCAAACTGCTTACTGAATTTATCCTGGTTATTCTTTCGGTATTTTTCCAAAGCGTTAAGCTGTTCAACCTGCCACTGGGTCCAGTTCATTTCTTGCTCGGCTTCCTCTTTCTGATGACGTGCAAGGTTGCGTATCATTGAGGTTATAAGCTCATCTTCAATAGCCTTAAAGGCTTCTGCTAAATCGTAATCAGCCATATATCAACCTCAAGACATATCTGCATTAATAGCTGGCTCGTTCTGTTCAACTACACCCTGCTCTGACTTAATGCGTGCTACCTCTGCCTTTTTCCAGTCATCATCTTTAGTATCA
This sequence comes from Acutalibacteraceae bacterium, assembly GCA_036298405.1. Lineage (GTDB taxonomy): Bacteria > Bacillota > Clostridia > Oscillospirales > Acutalibacteraceae > CAG-964. Next base: position 4,474 of record JAXJJE010000214.1, on the reverse strand, counting down.
CCATACAGCTCATCAACGCTAGCTTCAGCACTCATAATGTTGTACATTCTTGCCTTACCTACTGTTTCTACCTGACTTTCAAAGCTTGGGTTTGCATATTCACCAAAAGGTATATCTGTTTCAATATCTACTGTAGGCTGTTCGTAGGTAGTATTATATACCTTTATTGCTGTGTCGATAAGCTCTGGTAATACCTCTTGTAGCACGCTGATAATCTGATTGCGTGTGTACAGCGTGGTTTTTTCCTTTTCTCGCTGTGCCTCGGCATTGTCAAGCTTTTTAGTATCAATACCAAGAGTAGACGGAGATATAAGGCCCTGTAAGCATAAATCCAGTGCTGTAATATATGTGCTTAAATAGCTGTCGTGTGGTACAGTTGGCTGAATCAGTTTTATTTCGCTTTTGCCGTCCTCTGGCATACCACCCTCGGTTGAGATATACACATTATCAAAAGCATTAGGCATTAAATTTTCGCCTGTGTGTGGATTTTTCGGAATCATACTAGGTGGTAAATATTCCTTCGGGCGGCTTCGTCTTACTGCATACATCCATTGACTCCACGCTTCGTCCAGTGAGTCAAAGCTTTCTGTTCTGCCACCGTCAAATATAGATTGACCTCTGCCCTCGTAATAATCGCTTGTATAGATTTTTAAAGGCACAGCCATTAACCAGTTTGCTTCATAGGTTATGTTATGTAGTGACTCTGTCTGAGGAATAAAGCTTAATTCCAGCTCTTTATTGTTGTAAAAAAGCTTGTAATTCACATAGCCTCTGCCGTAATATTCTTTCAACAAATACTGCTTTTCATTGTGAGTGTATGTAGTATTGAATACAACCTCGCACAATCTGCCACGCTTGTACACATATTCAACTCTGTCACCCGATATAAATTCGATTATCGGATAGTCGGTTAAATCTAAATCAACGCTGATTTTAAAAGCACCGTCACCGATATATAAAGTCTTTTTAAGTGCGTCTGTAACAAGCTGTTTAAAGCTATTTTCTTTTTCGATGTTCTCCCACACATCAGCATACTGCTCTGGCATTTCAATATCCTGCATATCTGCCATTACAACCGATGTAAGCACATCTACAATAAGCTTTGGCAAGCCTGTGTGTATTTTGCGTATCTCCATACCTGCTGTTGATGAGGCACGCCAGAATGTTGTGTTATCGCTTGGTATCTGTCGGTATAGCTGTGTAAGCTCATCGCTTTTACCTCTGTACCAAATACTGTTTTTTATTGCGTTACCGTAAAAATCAAGTGTTTCATTTATCGTTATCTGTGATGACTGTGCAGGCTCTATTCTTAGCCAGCTTCTTATCATATTCCTCACCTTTTCAGTTATTTTCATTTCTCTACTCCTATGTGTGATTTGTAAGGGATAAAGGCATACTGCGTGCTATTAACCATATGGTCGTTACCGTCCTCTGGAGTGTTGTCCTTATCCTCCTGCCAGCTATATGTTTCAAGCTCGTGTATGTAGTTCTCGCAGGTGTCAACCACAAGAAAATTATCATGTTCAAACCAACCAAGCTGTAAAATAATACGGTCTATGTTGGTTATTTTCTTGTATGAGTTATTAAAAATATAAATACAGCTACTGTGCTGTCGCTTGTATTTGTTTAGTTCTGTAATGGTTGCCTGGTCTGCGTTATCAATAAATACATTCCTCGCAAGCCCCCACTCTTTAGTGTTACGGTCGAGGAAATCTATAAAATTAACTACCGTATCGCTTGGGGCAATAGGTGTTTGAAGCTCGGCATTGTTATACACTCGTTCATCAAGCACAAAGCACCTGCCTTTATTCGTGATACCTATAAACGACATTGCGATAGTATCGGGTGACTTAGTTGAATATGCAGTATCAAGTCCAGCAGAAAACCACTTGAAAACCTCGCCATTTTCGCCTGTAATGAGCTTTTTTGCATATTCCTTAGTAACCTTATGCCTAGTGTCGAAATTGCTAAACACAAGCCCTGTTGCTCTGCCTCGCAAGCCTTTGATTTTGTTCTTCCACAGCTTTGTGCCCTTAGGAACATTAAGCTTGATTTGCTCTATCTTTTCAGCAGATAAGCCTGCGTTATGAGCGAAAGAAAAGAACCAATGCACCCAACCGGGCTTCGGTTCTTCACTTAGCATATCATTTATTTCCTGTGGTGCGTCCTTTGCGTATTGAGACAACGGACGACTACAGTTGATATATTCCTTGTAAACTGGCAAGCTCGGGTCGTCTGGGTTAAGCGTTGCCATAAAGTAATCGCAACGCATTGAAGCTTCACGAACAAAGTCAATATCGGCTGTGTTAATCTCGTCAACATACAAGCAACCATACTGACCACCTAAAGCCTTTTGCCATTTTTTCTTATCGCCATAGCCCATTATATAGACTACCTTATCGCCCTTCGAGGTATGATACAGAATATGAGGTATCTTCTCATCCTTTGTTCCGTTACCGTTGTACTCGGTAAGAATACCGAAGTTATCAATGATTCCAAGGTCTTTATTGATTACATTCTTCTCTGCTGTACCAGTATCCTTTGCAGCGATTATGTGGTACTTCTTAGGGCTTTGGGCTATTTTCAAAAAGAATTTGAATACACCTACTGTCGTTTTGCCTGCTGCTGTGGTGCTAACCCTCCAAGAATTCTACTGGTGCATTATGTTTTAAGAATGCTTTATATTTTTTTGAAAGTGTTAATTTGTTTGAATTCATTGGAAATAATCACCCCTTACAACAAAAAGAGAGCAGTTACCTGCCCTCTTCGTACTCCCAATAATACCCATATGCACTTTTTACTTTTCCTCGTGCACATCTTGATATGAGTCTATCTTTATTTGTGCTGTTGTTTTTGAAAATAGCTCTTGCTGCCTCGTAACAATTATCGTATTTAGCAACAATCTCCAAAGTATTCATATCCTTTTGAACAACAGTCTTGGTTTTACCATTATTCTTATTATTAATCTGTTGTTTTATTCTGTATTGGTCACTATTTTGAGATTTTTTATGTTTTATTTTTGCTTCCTCTGAATTAACCTTTGCTAAAAAAATCTCCTTTGTGTCAACTGTCATAAGTGAATTTTTTATAGCGTGTGCAGTGTTTTCTTTATTTGAAACCCATTCTAAATTATTAATATGATTATTGGTTTTATTTCCATCAATATGATTTACACATTGTTTGTCTGAAACTCTAGTCAAAAATGCTTCTGCAACTAATCTATGCACAGCTATAACAGTTGGTTTTTCGTATTTAACATTTCCTTTTCGGAGATTAACTCTTAAATATCCATTAGAAGCTTTTCTTACACTTAATATCTTTTCGGTTTTGTTGTTTTTTACTCGTCCTAAATTGCTGACAGAATATCGTTCAAATCCTGCAATTTTCTTCCAAACCTCATCATTTGGCATTTTAAGCACCAACTTTCATAATATTTATTGAGTATTATAAATACACCAAACAATATTATATATGTGTCGAATTAACGATAAATTGTTAACTTCCTGTAGCATTTTCTTAATTCTATCTATCATTGTGTTTTTATTCATATTAAAACTTCCTTTCAAATAATCTTGAAAGAAGTTTCCTGTTATGATATAATGAATTTCATAGAGGGAAACTTCTTATCTGATAACGGTAACTAATCGCTTTGGTCGGTGGATAGTTACCGTTATTTTTTTTCGTTTAAGACCTTTTCAATGCCTTTTCTAACAACCTCTGTTCGTGTTATTCCGTTATCTTTGCAGTATTTGACAAGTTTATCATTAGTTTCAACATCAATTCTTGCTTTGACTTCGATAGTTAATGGTTTTTCGGCTTTAGGTCTTCCTGTGCGTGGACTCATCTTATCACCTCGACTTTCTGTGCCACAATTAAATTATAATTTATGTGTCACAAAAAGTCAAGAAGTTTATTAAAAATATTTTTGGCGAAAGAACAAGTCTATCCGTCATCTGACATCTGCCTTATTAAATCGTCTAGCTTTGAGGTTTCGGCTTGTAGGCTACCGTTTACCTCCACTTTGTTTAAATATTCACCTGTCATCTTGTTAAGCGTGTCAACTGCCTTTATTCGGTCAGAGGTTTCTTCCTCTGGGTTTTTTGCAATATCTGATAACAGCACCTGTCTATCCTTTGCTGTGAGTATGCGTTCGTCCTTGGCTTTGTCGGTTAGCTCTTTGATGTATGTCAAAACTCCAACATTTTCCAACAATTCATAGGCTCGAGCATTTGCGTAGCTTTCAGAATAACCAGCTTTGACAGCACTCTGAACAGTGTTACCTGATTGAGCATAATATTCTGCAAACTTACGCTGTCGCATATTTAATTTTTCTGACACTAGGTAACACCTCTCTTTGTTTAAATGATTGTAAACCAAAACCAGCACCCACAAAGAGTGCTGGTTTTGAAATATATATATCAAGAAGTATATATGGGCATAATTAAGAGAGATAGCAAGCCAGCTCTCTCAAGCG
>JAXJJE010000213.1:0-6313 GCA_036298405.1 Acutalibacteraceae bacterium | reverse complement strand
TCGTCCCAAGTATAGAACATTGTAGACTCACTTGCGTGGTCTCTGTACCAAATCTGTGAATATCTTGTACAGATTTCACCAAACATATAGAAGCTTTCGCCACCAATAGCATTTAACTGCTTATTGAACATTGTGTTTAGTGAAAGTCTTGAAATATGTCTTACTGTATCTACACGGAATGCGTCAACGCCCATTCCAATATAGTTACCATAAATTTCTACAAGCTTTTCTGCTACATCTGGGTTTTCTGTGTTAAGGTCTACACAGTCACCTGCTATCTGACAGAACTTACATGTCCAGTCGTCCCAGTTAAGGCTCTGCCAATAGCCGTTATGATAGTAGTTTTTAGCGTTGTATTTACCATCTCTTGATACCATTGCGTCGTTACCGATATCGCCTGTTGGTGAAGATGTTGCGTTGTTGCCACCAGCTGTAAGCTGCTTCATAAGATCAAGTCTTTGCTGATACTGAACTGCTGGCTTCTGAGCATAATAATCTGCTGGTGAGCTTAGTCCGTAAGAATCAAGCAGATATTGAGTAGGCACCATACTTGTTGCCAGATCTCCAAGATCCTCTATTGTGTCGTACTTCTTATCAAACAGATGACAGAAGTTCTTCTCACCGAAGTTACCTGTATGCTGCCATACAACGTCCTGTACAATCTTCATACCCTTAGCGTGTGCAGCGTTGATAAGATCCTGATATGTTGCACCCTCACTCTCGTAACGAACATCTACTGATGCAAAGTCGAAAGCGTGGTAGCCGTGGTAGTCGTAACCACTTGCATTTGAAACTACAGGAGTTATCCAGATTGCACTGAAGCCCAACGCCTTGATATAATCCAGCTTATCAATCAAGCCTTGGAAATCACCACGCCAAGCTGGGTCGCTGTCTGGGTTGTTAGCCTGAGAGTCGTCCCAGCAGTGAACATTGTTGCCACTGTCGCCATCGTAAAAACGAGTTGTGATTACAAAGTAGATTGAATCCTCACGAAGGTCTGATGTAAGTGGGTCAAGGTTGTCTGGATTTGATGAATACCATATGCCACCCTTGTACCAATACTCACCTGCGTTGCCTCGTGTAAGCTCCTTTGACTGCTTACCATTTACGATAAACAGCATATTAATTTTTGTTACATTATCAAATGTATATGTATACCAGTTTTCACCCTGAGCTGCGTCCTTAGTCATAGCCTTACCAGGATATGCAGGCTCGCCTATATTCTGAGGCAAGCTGTTCCAATAATAAACTGTAGGTACCTTTGCATTATCAGAATAATAATGAACTGTAATGCCTGTTGTGCTCTGCGAAGCCTCTGCAGGTTCTTCAGCAGCATTTGCACAAATCATACCTGTAGTTAAAATTATAAGTACTGATAATAAAACTGATATTACCTTGCTAAACTTTTTCATTGTTAGCATCCTCCCCTCCTATAATTTTCACCAGTATAGGCAGACACGCAAATTAAGCGTTTAGTTTAAGTAAAGCTTCATTACTGCTAGAACGTCAACAACGTTTAGAGTTGAGTTGCCGTCCATATCAGCAGCCTTGAATGCTGTTGAACCTGGAGCAATAGTAAAGCCTGCTGCACCGTTAACTGCCTTCATTACATATAGAGTATCCTGTACATTTACCTTACCGTCAAGTGTTACATCACCAGGTGTATATGATGGCTGTGTTACTGTTACTTTAATAGTCTTTACATCTGATAGTCTCTTAGAGTCTGCAACAATTACCTCTAAAGTATATGTACCAGCTGTTGTTGGTGTCCAAGTTATAGAATCGCTTCTTGAAGAAGATACCTGTGTCTTAATAGAAGCACCATTAGCTGAATAAGCGTATGAGAAGCTAGGTGTACCTGTGCCAGCTGCAACTGTTGTTGATAGTGTTACAGGTGTACCAGCTGTTACTGATGTTTTTGAAGCAGTAAATGCAGATATTGAAGGTGCAATATCTGTTGAACCTGTATCAGCCTTAACAGTAAATGATCTTTCTACTGTTGCGTTGTGGCTGTTCTGTACTGTTACTTTTACTGTGTAATCGCCTTTTTGTGTTGGTGTAAAGTTAAGAGTGTTGCTTTGTTTGTAATAAACTGTGTTTAGTGCTGTGCCTGATGGGCTTAGTACAGCAACCTTATAGAATAGTAGGTTTGTACCAATCTTACCACCTGCAGCATTTACATTTACAGGAACTGATGCATTTACAGGAACTGTGTTGTTTGCATAGCCTGTTGTGATACCCTTTAGTATAGGCTCTGCAGCTGTAGCATCGTCTTTAATTTCGAATGTTAAGCTCTTAGAGTTCTTATTACCCTGTGTATCACTTACGTCAACTGAAACTGTGTAGTTACCTGCAGATGTAGGTGTCCATGTGCAAGTATTGTTACTACCTGTATAAATTGTTGTTGAGTTAGCCTTGAATGTGTATGTATACACACCACTACCACCGTTAGCTGTAGCTGTTAGAGCAATCTCTGTGCCCTTGTACTGTGGTGACTCAGCGTTTGCAGCAAGAGTAAGCTTTAGTGGATTTGTATCATAGTCTTTCCATGATGAATCCTTGTTGTTGTAAAGCTTGCATTCGCCTGATTTGATAGTTAGGTCAGCACTCTGTGGACCACCACTACCACCGTTGAAGATAACACCGTTTTCGCCTGAAAGGTGTGTCTCAGGAATTGTTACCTCATAGAAACCCTCTGCATTTTTGTGAGCATCTGTTAGTTTCTCACCAGGCCACTGTCCGTTACTAACGCTACCACCGTTACCCCAATAATAAACATAGCATGTGCCCCAGCCAGCTGCGTTGTTAAAAACAGCTGTAGCACCACCTGCATTACTAGGTTCTGTGTCGATTTCAGCAGCAGAAGCTACTGTACCCATACATAGCATAGATATAACCAAAATAATTGACATCATACTAGCTAGTATACGAGTTGATTTTCTTCTAACCATAAAATTTTACCTCCTAAGATTAGTTTTAGCAACTAAAGTATTTCTCAATTTCACCTTAATTTTTGAAACACTCATAACATTACACATTGGTATTTTACCATTTTTTTTGCAAAAAAAGATATTCTTTTATTGTACAAACTTTACCAAACCTTTTTATATAAATGCACTAGTATTTTTACCAGCTGATATTCCCTTATTAATATAGGTGTTATTTTATATATAAGCCACACCTACATATATTAAATTTTGTGTATTTTTTCTAAATTAGATAATTTTTCCTTTATTATAAATCAGTATAGCTATAGCACCCCACAATTGATTTTAATATTATGAACATTTACAACACACCTCCACTATTTAAAGAATTATCTTTAATACTATTTCTGTTTTGAATAGTGCAGATAAGATTTACAAGCAGATTTTTACATACCACAGCAAGACCGTCGTTTATTATTACCAGAATATGAAGTCGGATTAAAAATCTACAGAAAAAATATCTATCTGTCAGAACATAAACCGTATCAGTCTGCCTAATTAAAGCATTATTCAAAAAGAATCAACAAACATAGCTGTGACTATTCAGCTGATTATACAAACATCATATATATTTTTTAAACATAAATACAATTTTTGTAGTTTTAGTTGTTTATCACATTAAAGTGTGCTAGAATATAATCACACAACTCACAATACTACAATGTGTACATCTTTCTGCTATAAGCTTATAAAATCAGCTTATACGGCAATATTAAAGTAAATTTTCGGAGGTTAAAGAAATGAAAGGTAAAAAGATTCTTGCTGTTTTAATGGCAACACTAATGCTCTCTGCAACAGCAGTTTGCACAACCACAGTATCGGCATATGAAGAAGATACTGTGGTATCTCAGGATAGCACAACATATCTATATACAGTAGGTGACGATACCTTCTCGTACGAGATTGTTGACAATACAGTTGCTATAGGTTATTACATGGGCACATCTGAAAATGTAGTAGTACCAAACGAAATCAAGGGTATGCCTGTAACTAAAATATATGAATTTGCTTTTTCTAAAAATGATAGCCTTATTAGTGTTACCATACCGAAAAATGTAAAACAATTAGTAACCGAAGCATTCCACCGAAGCTATAATATACAAGAGATTATAGTAGACCCTCAAAATAGCAATTATTCATCTGCTAATGGTGTTCTTTATAATAAGGATAAAACTACTTTGATGTATTATCCACCAGCAAAGGTTAGCTCTGACTTTACTGTGCCGTCAACGGTAAAGGAAATAAGAACCTCTGCATTTTTTTGCAATAAAAATCTAAAAAACATTATAATTCCTAATAGTGTTACAACTCTGGGCTGGTATGCTTTTGAAGATTGTGAAAATCTATCCTCTATATCATTGCCAGATAGTATTACAGATATGGGTGTGTATACATTTTCTGGCTGTGTAAATCTTACAACTGCTAAGCTTTCTAAAAACGCTGCTGTATCAGCACATTCATTTTCAAAATGCAAACAGCTTAAAAACGTGACCATACCTGAAGGTGTTAAAACAATATATCAATACGCTTTTATAGAATGTAGCAGCTTAAATGAAATAAAACTGCCAAGCACCTTAACACAAATCGGTGCATACGCATTTGCTTCTACAGGAATGAAGAGTATCACTATTCCTAAATCAGTTACCTCTATTCAAGAATCTGCGTTGGGATATGATAATTCAACAGGTAATAATGTAGAAAACTTTGTAATCTATGGAGTTAAAGGCTCAGAGGCAGAAAAATATGCTATTGAAAACAAACTAAGCTTTTCAGCATCAGGTTCTCAAACAGAGAGTGTAAAGCTTAATAAAGAATCAATAACACTGGGCATTAATGAAAGCTACACACTTACACCTACATTATCACCAAGTGGCACAACCACCTATAAATGGAAGAGTAATAACACCAAGGTTGCTACCATAAACAGCAATGGTAAAATTACAGCAAAGGCAGAGGGTACTGCTAATATTACCGTAGAAACTGCCAACGGAAGTATGGCAAGCTGTAATGTAACTGTTAAAAAAGCTCCTACAAGTGTTTCACTTAATAAAAGTACACTAACTATCGGCATAGGTGAACAATTCGACTTCAACAGCAGTCTTCCTCAAGGCACAGCTTCTTATAATACTGTATATTCATCAAGTAACCCTAACATAGTTAATGTAAAGGCTGGTGGTGGCTTGGCAACAGGTAATGCAACTGGCACAGCAACTATCACAGTAAAAACCTACAACGGAAAAACAGCTACCTGTCAGGTAACTGTTAAAAAAGCTCCTACAGGTATTACACTTGATAAATCCAGCGTAACATTAGGCATTGGTGACTACATAACCCTTAACAGCAAGCTACCAAGTGGAGAGGCTTCAAGCGTGTTTAAATACACATCATCTAACAACAGCATTGCTACCGTTGACTCGGCTGGTGTTGTAACTGCTAAGCAAACTGGTACAGCAATAATTACTTCTACTACCTATAATGGTAAAACTGCTACCTGTAGGATTGCTGTTAAAAAAGCTCCTACAGGCCTGACACTTAACAAAACCAGTGCTGTAATTGGTGTGGGGGAATCAGTGTATATTAGTGGCAAGCTACGTGCTGGTGAGGCGTCAAGACTTTTTAAATACTCATTATCTGATAGAAGCATTGCTACTGTTGACGGAAATGGTATTGTAATTGCCAAAAGCACCGGTACAGTAACACTTACTGCTACCACATACAACGGTAAATCTGCAACCTGTAAGATTACAGTAAAAAACGCTCCTACAAGCATTTCCCTTAACAAAACAAGAGCTACATTAAATGTGGGTGACACACTAGACCTTAATAGCAAGCTACCTGCTGACGAGATGTCCAGTGTGGTTACATATACCTCCTCTAACAACAGCATTGCTACTGTTAAGGGTGCTGGTATTGTAACTGCTAACAAGGCTGGCACAGTAACAATTACAGCCACCACCTACAATGGTAAAACTGCTACCTGTAAAATTACAGTAAAATAATCCTGTTAATTTCTCAATATAATACCAACGGCTGTTTGAAGAATCAAAAGCACTGTAGTTTTCGCTTTTAAGCAAATTGATTCTCAACAAAAAAACAGTACTTTTTCTATTTTCAAACAAACCAAAATACTAACCACTATGTCATAATAATTTACCCCAGCTATTAAAAAGAAGCATTTTAATAGCTGGGGTATTTTTATTAAATATCTATTTTTTAGAATTAGAAGCTTGTAATTGAGCCTACTACATATTTTTGAATAAGTAATACATCTACAACATCAACCTTGCTATCTGTGTTAACATCGGCAATCGCAAACTGTTGTGCGT
>JAXJJE010000212.1:0-4641 GCA_036298405.1 Acutalibacteraceae bacterium | reverse complement strand
CCGTGTAGCATTGTTGATACTGTTAGAGGTGTGTCGATGCTCTGTAGTAGGCTCTTGCATAGGTGACATACAGATACTGCTACTGCATAGAATGTAGCACCCTTACGCTGAATTACCTGACCACCAGACTTCTGTACATACTCTAGAATCTCTGCACGGTTGATTTCTGGATAATCAAGACCGTTGTGGTGAAGAATAGCGTTGCGATACTCCTCAGCTGGTACATTACAGATGTTTGCATTTGACCAAGGAATGAATGATGAATCACCATGCTCACCTAGTACATAAGCGTGAACGTTCTGCTGGTTGATTTCGTAATCCTCACCTAGTCTTGCACGCAAACGAGCTGTATCAAGAATTGTACCAGAACCGATAATTCTCTCCTCTGGTAGGTCTGAGCACTTGCAGAATGTGTATGTTAGAATATCAACAGGGTTACTTACAATAACATAAGTAGCGTCTGGTGCATAACGAGTGATTTGTGGAATAATCTGCTTTGTGATGTTTACATTTGTCTGAGCAAGATCTAATCTTGACTGACCAGGCTTTCTTGCTACACCTGAAGTAAGAATAACAATGTCAGAACCTACTGCATCTGCATAGCTACCTGCATAAATGTTACAAGAATGGCAGAATGGTGTGCCCTGAAGAATATCCTGTGCCTCACCCAATGCCTTCTCTGTGTTGATGTCGATCATAACAATTTCTGAAGCAATACCAGCTACAGTCATTGTGTAGGCGATTGTGGAACCAACGCTACCGGCTCCGATGATAGTAATCTTGTTCATAATATCTTCTCCCTCTTTTCCATTATTCAAAAACCAGTTAGATTTCTGATTGGTTTTAAAGCATTTTTCAGTTCGCAGAATAATAAGCAAAAATTGGTAGAAATACAAGCTTTTGGAAAATTTTATGTTATTAATTCACCTTAAAAATTCTTACAAAGCCTAAATTTAGACCTAATTAGCTCATTATCTGTCATACGCTCTAAGTATAACATATAACACCACAAAAATCACTACTTTTCGATAAATTAATAATTATTTTTCAATATTTACACTTTAACCCAGCAATAAAAGCTGTTATACTAACCCCTAATTAAAAGCCAACCAGAGTTCACAAACAAATGTTTTCTACACAAATACTAGCCCTTACTAAGGCTATTGCCTTGCAAATACAAAATACAAAGCATAGTACAAAATATTCTGTAAACAAGTCTGCTTTTTATAGAGCTTAGCATTTTCCAAAAAACAAAAAGCAAAGCCACATATCTTGTATCTATGATACCATATATGCAGCTTTGCCGTTGTTGATAAATATTTATTCTTCGCTTTCAGTTTCTTTGAGTTCTATTAAGTTGTCTGATTGTATGATATAAACAGCTTTACCCTTTATAACCATATCGCTCTTTTCAACCTCAGTGTCAAATGGTACTGTAAATACAGGGCGTACACACATCTCTGTTTGTCCTCCATAGCAATTATATACATTATTGCCTACAGCCCAAAAGGTATCATAGCTGTAGGTTTCTGAGGTTCTCAGCCATTCGTTATCAGCTGGCATAAAATTCTCTACCTTTGCTATTCTCTTCCCCTCATCAACTGCAGAGGCAGATTTTATGCCCCATTCATTTGCAGATAGCAAGAAAATTTTTCTGGTTATAAATTCAGTGCCTCTTGACTTTTTTTTGATATTTAATATATCGTTTGTGGTTATCTCTATTCTGGTATTGTTTATAATATCCTGCATAGTGTCTGAAAAGCTATCTATAAATGAATTATTCAAATAATCATCAAGATCGCTTGTAGCATAATAATTTGCTCTATTCTGTTGATTGTTCATAGCCATTTTTTCATCCAAAGGCTTTTCACGCATTAGCAGGGTATTATGGTTATAATCACTTGTTACCACAACATAAGGTATGTACTTATCATTCTCTTTTATATAAACCCTGTAATGCTGACTATGACCAGCCATTTCTCCTATAACAACAGGATTAACAACCTCCTCTATGTCATTATCTTTACAAGCTGTAGCTATGCACAGCATTACCAAAGTAAGTAATATAATTAACGTTTTTTTCATTATGTAAGCTCCTATCCTTTTTCCTATCCTTTTATTGATATATTATGCTATTTTTAATACAGAAAATTTAATCATAATTTTATTCTTATTTCAGCCATAAAGCTTTTGTATAAATCACCTGTGTATAATATATTATATCATCAAAAGTAAATTAGACAATAGTTTTATCCTGAAATATATCAGCTGTAATTCAGCTATGCCAAAAGATTATTTTTATAATTTCTTGACTTAATTTTGGTTTATGATTAGAATATGTTTAGACTATATAAAAATAAATTAAGGAGTTTTAATATGAGCGTTGAATTTATAAAAATTGACGGTGGCGTTTGTGCTGCCAAGGGATTTTCTGCAAATGGTTTAAACTGTGGAATTAACCCAAACAAAGCTAAAAACGACCTATGCCTTATTTACAGCGACAAGCCTTGTAGCACTGCAGCTGTATATACACAAAACAAGGTAAAGGGTGCACCAATTATCGTAACAAAAAAGAATTTAGAAAAAACAGGTGGTATTTCTCAGGCTGTAATAGCTAACTCAAAAAATGCCAACACCTGTAATGCTGATGGCGAAGAAAAGGCAACAAGAATGTGCCAGCTTGCAGCTGAGGTATTAAATCTGAAGCCAGAGGAGATTATTGTAGCCTCTACAGGTGTAATTGGTGAAATTCTACCTATAGAGCCTATCGAAAACCACATAAAGGAGCTTGCCGAGGGTCTTTCTTACACTGGCAACGAAAAGGCTGCAACAGCTATTATGACAACCGATACAGTAAAAAAAGAGGTTGCAGTGCAGTTTGAGCTAAACGGTGTACAATGCACTGTAGGTGGTATGGCTAAGGGTAGTGGTATGATTCACCCAAATATGGCCACAACACTTAACTTTGTTACAACCGACCTTGCTATTTCATCTGCTTTGCTACAAAAGGCACTAAGCGAGATTGTAAAGGTTACATACAACTGCTTAAGCATTGACGGCGACACCTCTACAAACGATATGATTTCTGTAATGGCTAACGGCTTAGCTGGCAATACAGAAATAACAGAAGAAAACGAAGCCTACGAAATATTCAAAAAGGCTCTTTACGAGGTTCTTATGAATATGACAAAAATGCTTGCCAAGGACGGTGAGGGTGCTACAAGAATGATTGAATGTACCTGTGCTGGCTCACCAGACCTAGACACAGCTATTATCGTAGCAAAAAGCGTTATCCGTTCACCACTATTAAAGTGTGCAATTTTTGGTAGTGACGCAAACTGGGGTCGTATTCTATGTGCAATAGGCTATGCCGAGGCTGATTTTGACATCACAAGGGTAGATGTTGATATGCGTTCAGTAAAGGGAACACTTGCAGTATGCAGAAATGGTGCCGGCGTAAAATTCTCTGAGGAAGAAGCAAAGGAAATTCTACTTGAAGACGAAATTTACATAGACATCAACCTTAATTCTGGTTCAGCAACAGCTAAGGCTTGGGGCTGTGACCTTACATATGACTATGTAAAAATCAACGGCGATTATAGATCTTAATTTTTTCTACAAATAATACTGAACAAAAAAATCAGAGCTGGTTCAATAACTGAATTAGCCCTGATTTTTTTATGCAGAAAGCCTCCTATTAACAGCTTTAATCGCTTTTAAAAGGAGGCTTCTTTATAATTCTATATTTTATTAAGCTTTATCGCCTTGCATAAGCCTGTTAATCTGTGGTAGCTTAAACATTACTGACGCACCTACCATAGTAACAATCATTTCTGGTAGCATATAAGCACCGTTATAGCAAATTGAATATAAAGCTACATTCCAGCCGTCTGGACACCAGTTAGCAAACAGAATAGTACCCGAAATAAAATGGCTGATAAACCTTATCAGAAGTGCAATAAAAATGCCAGCACATATTCCCTTTACACCCTTATTACGTAATACACCAGCTATTCCCAATGCAGTATATGCAATCACATAGTCAAATACGATTGTGCCTATAAGCACCATAGGTGTTAATCCCCAGCTTAGCACCTCTCCAAAATCAAGGCACAGCTGTACTATAGAATACAAAAACGCTGAGGAAAATCCCCACTTTATTCCATACTCAATAGATAACATCGCAACAGGTAGCATAGATAGCAATGTTACCGAACCACCCAAAGGCATTTTAAATACCTTTACCATACTAAGCACTGCTCCTAAAGAAATAAGCAACGCTGTCAGTACCATTCTCCTTGTGTTTGTGCTATGTGTTTTCATAAAAACCACCATCCTTAAACAAATATAGTATCAAGCAAAAATAAATATTAACGGTGGCCTATAAAACAGAAAACGCCGTCACACAGATATAGTAGTGACGGCATAGAAAAAATCCTGTTTTTATTTCCCTCCGTCGGCATTACCCGAATCAGGTCAAAGGGTATCAGCGTATACGCCTCTCTCAGCCTGCTATAGCAAGCTCCCCATATATTTAATTTACTTGATTTTATTATAGCACTATTTTTTTTAATTACAATAGGTAAATTGTAGTTTGGCAGGGGCTTTGCCCCTGAGCAATCAATTCCTACGGAATTGGTT